>JAQNCM010000079.1 GCA_029237615.1 Mucilaginibacter sp. | reverse complement strand
TAAAGGCCGGAAGTTGTCTTTTTTCTATTGATTGTTCTTCAACAAATTTTACTAAATCCATGATTTTTAGCTCTTAAAGCGATTTTTAGCCCGTAAAAATCGGATTGCAATTATAGGGATTTTTTTTTATATAAAAAAGGCAGAGTTAAAAAATTATACAATAAATATTTTGACCGTAAAATGCGCACAACTTCAATCCCCTGTATTTACAGCTTCCGGCTTTTTTTCGGTTAAAAATCCAATTATGGTATAAATCAATCCAATGATCAGCAAATTAAAAACAAAGTTAATCATTGTATCGCTTACAGAATGCGACCGGCTGTCAATATCAATAAACGTATACACTGCGTACATCAGCGCAAAAATTAAAATAAGCCAGCCAATTATTGATGCCGGCCAATAAATAATGCCTTTTCGGATAAACCAGGTTAGTTTCATAATTAATTTTTTATAGTGATATTTTCAATAATTACATAGCCCAAAAAAACGCCTGCAATTGCCAGACTAAGCAGTATAAGCAAGATATTCCTGATTTTTAATTTTATGGTAATGTTAAATTCTTTCACCTTAGTCTTATCAGGGCCGACGGCTTGTACTTGTACGTGAATGATGGAAAGCGTATTGATCACAATGCCTATTATCGGGAAGCCAACAAATACCAGCGGGGAGAAGAATTTCATAACCGGATTTTTATCCAGGCTTGACATTAGGTTGAACATCGCGGTAAACAATCCCCATTTAACATGAAAATAATAATACATAAACACACATAAAAGGAAATAGCAGGGTACTATCACCAGCCAAATACCAAGTACCGCCGAGCGCTCTGCATTCATAATAGCCATCTTTACCATTTTAGGGTGTTCTCCCGGGTTTATATCCGGTACCTTTAAATTTTCCATTTGCTCTGAAAACTTGTCTTTATCTTTCATTTCATCTTTATAATGCACTGCCGGCATTTGGTTGCAGTGTTAACACATATTTCTTAATTTTTCCAGGCCGCGTGAAATAAGCGACTTTACCGTTCCTTCATTTTTACCTAAAATCATACTGATCTCGGTATTTGTTTTTTGTTCAAAGTATCTTAGGGAAATTACTTCCTGGTATTTTAAATCCAGTTTAAGCAGGTTTTTACGGACCTGGTTATAATCGTCAAATGCCTTTAATTCTTTGTCGAGCATTTCACGTTCATCATCTATTGTTGGATGAAGCAGCTTTTCCAGCTGTGGGTTTTCCAATAGTTGCTGCAAGGATTGGGGCTTATATTTATTGCTGCGGTAATACTGGTTAAGCTCGTTAGTTGCTATCCGGTAAAGCCAGGCCGACAAACTGATGCCGCGCCATTGAAAATGATCTATTTTAAGAAAGGCTTTTAAGAATGTTTCGGCGGCTATATCTTTGGAGACATCATAGTTGGCAGTCCGGCGATACACATAACCAAACACCGGTTTATACCAGGTATCAAAAACCAGCCCGAACGCAGCAGGGTTGTCCCGGCATTGTTTTATCAGCGCTTGTTCCTGTTCGGGGGTCATGGTTTGCTGCTATAATGCGGTCATAGCGTTTTGGTTGCAAACTAATTTACGGCTTATACCGATAAGTTGACGACTACTAAAACTATTTAAACTTTTTCCGGGTTTCAATATCCGGATCACATTCTGCTAACTTTTTTAGGATTTAGCATTTACTTTTCAGAATTTTACTACATGAACAATCTGCCGCCATTAGCCGAGCGCATGCGCCCCAAAAACCTGGATGATTATGTGGGTCAAAAACATTTGGTTGGCCCGGGAGCGGTGTTGCGTAAAGCAATAGAATCCGGCTCCCTTCCATCCATGATCTTTTGGGGACCGCCGGGCGTTGGTAAAACCACTCTGGCTTATATTATTTCGCAAACCCTCGACCGGCCATTTTTCTCCTTAAGCGCCATCAATTCGGGTGTTAAGGATGTGCGCGAGGTAATTGAAAAGGCATCGATGTTAAAAGCAGAAGGTCAAACATTGCCCATTCTGTTTATTGACGAAATTCATCGTTTCTCCAAATCACAGCAAGACTCGCTACTCGGTGCGGTGGAGCGGGGGATCGTTACCCTTATCGGTGCCACTACTGAAAATCCATCATTCGAGGTTATTTCGGCTTTGCTTTCGCGGTGCCAGGTTTATATCCTGCAACCATTAAATGAAGATGACCTGTTAAGCTTGCTGGATAAGGCGCAAAAGGAAGATGAGGTGATCAGCAAAAAAAATATCGTTGTTAAAGAAACGGAAGCGCTGCTGCGGCTCTCGGGCGGAGATGCTCGTAAGCTCCTTAATATTTTTGAATTACTGGTCAATGCATTCAGCAGCAAAAAGATTGTGATCACCAACGATGCGGTGCTGGAGCATGTGCAGCAAAACATGGCGTTGTATGATAAGGCAGGGGAGCAGCATTATGATATTATTTCGGCATTTATTAAATCTATGCGTGGCAGCGACCCTAATGGAGCCGTTTACTGGCTGGCGCGGATGATAGTTGGAGGTGAAGACCCCTTGTTTATTGCCCGCCGGATGCTGATACTGGCATCAGAAGATATTGGCAATGCCAACCCAAACGCATTATTACTGGCGCAGGCATGTTTTGAGGCGGTAAATAAAATAGGTATGCCAGAGTCACAGCTGATCTTATCGCAAACAGTTATCTACCTGGCGACTTCTCCAAAAAGCAATTCGGCCACAACGGCAATTGGCGCAGCTATCGCCCTGGTTCGTGAAACCGGCGATCTGCCCGTACCACTGCACCTGCGCAATGCGCCAACCAAACTGATGAAGAATATCGGCTATGGTAAGGACTATAAATATGCCCACAGCTACGAGGGTAATTTCGCTGAGTTGGATTTTTTACCGGCAGCTATAAAAGGCACAAAATTGTATAATCCGGGTAACAATCCACGTGAATCGGAATCAAAAGAAAAATTGAAGAAACTTTGGGGCGACCGCTATAAATATTAACCTCCGGGGCTTTATGATTAAAGAATTCCGCCTTTTTGACATGTTGGACTTAGTGAAACATCTTTGCATCGGATAGGTCTGCCGCATACTTATCATGTGCAGAAGATCCCTCTTTCATTGGGATGACAAGTTTGTTTGTTAAAACTTGATTTTTATGATTAAAGAATTCCGCCTTTTGACATGTTGAGCTTAGTGAAACATCTTCTGCACCGGATAGGTCTGCCACATACTTTATCATGCGCAGAAGATCCGTCTTTCATCGGGATGACAAGTTTGTTTGTTAAAAACCTGCTTTAGGATCCAAAATGACAAATAGAGAAATACAAATTTTTTGATTATTATTACCTTATTAAACTTTATCGATAGCAATACATGACATTAACTTTTATAAGGCATGAGCTAAAGGCTTTCTGGCGGTCAAAAAATACTGGGAAAAGCATAGTTATACGGGTAGTAATGGGATTGCTAATCTTATACCTGCTGGCAAACGTACTTGTTATGGGATTTTTCCTTGATAAGATACTCGAGCAAGCATTTCCTAAGGACGACCTTGTTATTTCATTTTGCGGACTAATTCTCTTGTATTATTTGTTCGACCTTTTTATGAGGCTGCAATTACAGGAACTGCCGACGCTGCGGGTTCAGCCTTATTTACAATTGCCTGTTAAACGAAATTCGCTGGTGCGTTACCTCGCATTCACCGCTTTGCTTTCTGTATTTAATCTTTGGCCCTTTATACTTTTTCTACCGTTTGTTTTCAAGATCATAGCCGCCGATTCGGGCTCAATGGTTGCTTTCGCTTTTGTGACTTCCCTTGCCGGGTTCACCGTTTTTAATAATTATTTAGCCCTTTATATTAAACGGAAAGCTAACATAAACGGATGGATATTTTTAATCGCGGCAGCTGTGATCAGCTTAATTGGCCTTTCGGATTTTTACTTCCACCTGATCTCTATCCGCAACATATCCTATTTGTTTTTTGGTCATTTAATTACTCAACCGGCATTGGCTTTGCTGCCGGTAGTGCTCGGTGTAGTAATGTATTATCTTAACTTTTATTATCTCAAACAAAACTTATACCTGGAAGAGCTTGGCTCGCGCAAAGCAACCAAATATAAAAGCAGTACCGAATATCCATTATTAAGCCGGTTTGGCAGCGTAGGAGACCTGGCTGCAAATGAGATAAAACTGATATTACGTAACAAGCGTTCAAGATCTGCCCTTATCATGGGCTTGTTTTTTATGTTGTATGGGTTGATTTTTTATAAAAATCCAAAATTTAATAGTG
Source organism: Mucilaginibacter sp. (assembly GCA_029237615.1). Classification (GTDB taxonomy): domain Bacteria; phylum Bacteroidota; class Bacteroidia; order Sphingobacteriales; family Sphingobacteriaceae; genus Mucilaginibacter. The sequence continues at coordinate 2,183 of JAQNCM010000079.1, read as the reverse complement.
AGGCTTATAAAGTTTTCGTTGGCATGTTTATGACCGGCATTTTCATCATCAACTACGGCCAGTTTATGTTTAGCTGGCAGGCTTCACATTTTGATGGCTTGCTGGTTAGCAAAATTAGCTTTACTGATTTTTTAAAGGCGAAGTATTTATTGTTCACCATTATTTCGACAGGTTTCTTTGTGCTGACAATCCCATATGTTTATTTTGGCTGGCGAACGCTCATGATTCATTTTGTAATGTATTTATGGAACATCGGCATTAACACTACCATGGTGTTGTTTTTTGCGAACCGCAATTATAAACGAATTGATCTTTCAAGAGGCGCTGCTTTTAACTGGGAGGGTATTAGCGGTAATCAATGGATATTATCTTTTCCCTTAATGATAACACCTTTTGTAATTTATGGCCCATTCGCTGTATTTAAACACGCAGATATTGGGTTAGCTCTTTTGGCCATAACAGGCCTGGTATTTATTTTAACACGCGGTTTTTGGATAAAACAACTGGAAGCCGATTTTTATACAAATCGATACACTATAGCAGAAGGCTTCAGAAATAAATAATATGATAGCAATTAAGGACCTTAAAAAAGTATATAACGGGGTTACCGTTGTAAATATACCGCACCTGGAAATAAGTAAAGGCGAAAGTGTAGGTTTGGTTGGTAACAACGGAGCCGGTAAAACTACCCTGTTCCGGATGATGCTCGACCTTATACGGCCAGAGACAGGTGAAGTATTATCAAACGGCGAAAATGTTGCCGGGCACGAGAACTGGAAAAGCTATACCGCATCGTACCTGGATGAGGGCTTTTTGATAGATTATCTTACCCCCGAGGAATATTTTTACTTTATCGGCGGCTTGCACCAGCAGAGCCGGGCGCATGTGGATGACTTTTTATTGGGATTGACTGACTTTTTCAATGGCGAGATATTAAAGAAGGGCAAATACATTCGCGATTTGTCCAAAGGTAACCAGTGTAAAGTAGGGGTGGCCTCATGCTTGCTTCAAGGCCCTGAACTGTTAATGCTGGATGAACCTTTTGCCAATATCGATCCAAGTACGCAATTTCGTTTAAAAAGCCTGGTCAAGGATCTGAATAAAAACAAGGGCGTGACTACTTTAATATCCAGTCACGATTTGAACCATATCACCGATGTATGCGACCGTATCCTGCTGATGGAAAAAGGAAAGATCATTAAGGATATTGCTACCAATTCATCAACGCTGAACGAACTGCAGCAATATTTTGGGGTAGGGCAAACTGCCACTGCCGAAGTTAAAATAGACGAAGAAGAAAACCATTAACCCGCGTAGAGACGCAATACTTTGCGTTTCTTTTCCGGCATTAAAATCAGAGACGCAAAGTATTACGTCTTTACGGATGTTCTTATATTTGACCATGTATTTGATCAGAACCGCAACCGCAGATGACGTTGGAACCATCCGCAGCATAGCCGAAAAAACGTGGTGGGACGCTTATTCGCCAATATTGGAAAAGGAACAGATCGCCTTTATGCTGGACGAGATCTATTCCATAAAAAAACTTGTTTCGCAGCTTACACATCATACACAAACGTATCTTTTGCTAATAGAGGATGAAAAACCTGTGGCCTTTGCAGCTTATTCGCCGAGGGAGGAAGATCCGGAAATTTATAAACTGCATAAGCTTTATTGCCTTCCGGAAACACAGGGAAAGGGTTATGGTAAGATCCTGATTAACGAAGTGGCCAAAAAAATCACTGAATTGGGCAAGCATACCCTAGATCTTAACGTAAACCGCTACAACAAGGCAAAATCCTTTTATGAAAAGATGGGCTTTGAGGTGGCTTATGAAGAGGATATACCCATCGGTAAATATTGGATGAATGACTACGTGATGCGGAAGGAGTTATGATATTCTGCGCTAATAATCACATTGTCACGACCAATGACAATAAGTAAACTCACCACCACGTCATTGCGAAGCACTATCCCACTTGTCATTGCGAGGCACGAAGCAATCGCATGTTACACAGGGCGAATCTGCAAAGCGGCCATGCAAAGTTCGCGATTGCCGCGCTGCGCTCGCAATGGCAAAAAATACATAAAACGCTCTCTACCTTGTTATTGAGAGGTACGAAGCAATCGCATGCTACACAGGGCAGTTATGCAAAGCGGTTCCGCAAAGTTCGCGATTGCCG
>JAQNCM010000637.1 GCA_029237615.1 Mucilaginibacter sp. | reverse complement strand
ATCAGCCCGGTGCGCATTGTCCTGCCGACCCTTGAGGAACGCATCGAGGACGTGCCGCTCCTGCTTCATCATTTCGCGCAGGAGGTCGCCGACAAATACGGGCGGGCGCTTCCGGAAGTCGATCTCGACGTCCCCGACTTCCTGATGAAGCGCTCATGGCCCGGGAACATCCGCCAGCTCCGCCACGAGGTCGAGCGCGCCTTCGTGTTCTCGGAAAACGGCCGTCTGTCGATTAAGGATTTCGGTCAGGACGGCGGGCCCGATCCGCATCGTCTCGGCGCCCCGGTCTCGAAGAACGGCAGCGGATCCTCGGCGGAACAGGGGACGCTCAAGGACGCCGTCGAGGACTTGGAGCGGAACCTGATCGCTTTGGCGATGGTCCGCTTCAAAGGGAACAAGAAGCGCGTCGCGGCGCACCTCGGCGTGTCCCGCTCCTACCTCTACAAAAAGCTCGGAGTCGAGGTCGGCGCGTTGGACGAACTCGAGAGTTCGGCGGCCTAGCGGGCCTTGCCTACTCTCGCGCAGATGAAAAAGGAACTGTGGCGGTGGGCGTAGGACTTGAGCTCAGGCAGGGTCAGCATCTCGCGTTAAGCCAGCACATGCAGCAGTCGCTGAAGCTGCTTCAGCTCTCAAACCTGGAGCTCGTGACCTATGTCGAGGCCGAACTCGAGCGTAACCCGCTCCTGCTGAGGGAGGACAGTCACGGGGTGCGGGAAGTCGAGCGCCCCGGCGATCGGGCTGCGTGCACTATCCCGGAAACCGCCCGGCCCGCCGCCCATCTTGGAGGCGCGGCGGACTGGTCCAGAGTTCGTGGCAGGGGAGGTTCGTCCGAGATGGACGGCGAGCCCAGGGAACAGGCCTTCGCCCGCGAACAGACGCTGCCCGAGTACCTCACCGCCCAGCTGACGGCGAGCGCGTTCGCCGGTCCGGACCGCACCATCGCCGTAGTGCTGATCGACGGGGTGGACGAGGCCGGCTACCTGCGTCTCGACTTGCCGGAGGCGGCTCGCCGGCTGGGATGCGAACTCGGCCGGGTCGAGGCCGTGCTGCAGCGGCTGCAGGAATTCGAGCCGGTGGGCGTCTTCGCTCGGAGCGTGCCCGAGTGCCTGGCCATCCAGCTCAAGGATCGCAACCGCTATGACCCCGCCATGGCCGCCCTGCTGGCGAACCTCGAACTGGTGGCCCGCAGCGACCTTGCTCGTCTGCGGCGGGTCTGCGGCGTAGACGAGGAAGACCTACGCGAGATGATCGGCGAGGTGCGTTCGTTGACCCCCCGGCCCGGCGCCGCCTTCGGGGCCGAGCCGGTGCAGCCGGCGCAGCCGGACGTCTTCGTTCGCCAGGCCCCCGAAGGGGTCTGGCAGGTCGAACTCAACTCAGACACCCTGCCGCGCGTGCTGGTCGACCAGCACTACCGCGCCACAGTGGCCAGAGCGGCGCGCAACGATCAGGAGAAGGCCTTCGTCTCAGACTGCTTGACCCAAGCGTCCTGGCTGGTGAGGAGCCTCGACCAGAGAGCCAAAACCATTCTCAAGGTGGCGGCCGAGATCGTGCGCCAGCAGGAAGCCTTTTTCACCCACGGCATCGAGCACCTGCGGCCGCTGAACCTGCGCACCGTCGCCGACGCGATCGGGATGCACGAATCCACAGTCAGTCGGGTGACCTCGAACAAGTACATCGCCACCGCGCGCGGCGTGTTTGAGATGAAATTCTTCTTCACCGCCTCCATTCACGCGACGGACGGTGGCGAGGCCCACTCCGCAGGCGCGGTGAGGCACAAGATCAAGGCGCTTATCGAGGGCGAGCGTCGGGGCGAGGAGGTGCTGTCTGACGACAGCATCGTGAGCCTTCTCCAGGCCGCGGGCATGGACATCGCCCGACGCACGGTCGCGAAATACCGGGACGCGATGCAGATACCGCCTTCCTCCGAACGGAGACGCGCGTTGAAAATGGCCTGTTAAGGCGAACGCTTCTCGGCATGGCCACGCGTTGAGGCGACGGAGGCCTATGCCGGATTGGCCGCCGTGCGACGCGCCGCGACGGCGTCGGCCCGGATCATGTCTGCACCTTTTTCACCAATCATGATCGTCGGGGCGTTCGTGTTGCCAGAGGTGACGACGGGCATGATCGAGGCATCGACCACCCGCAGGCGTTCGACGCCGCGGACGCGCAGCCGATCGTCCACGACGGCCATGCTGTCGCGACCCATCTTGCACGTGCCCGCCGGGTGGAACGCGCAGTGTCCCTCGCGCTCCATGTAGTCGAGGAGTTGCTCATCGGACGCGGCCTTGGCGCCTGGCGTCAGCTCGCCGAGGATGCGGGCGGACAGCGGCGCCGTCGCGAGAATTCTCCGAAGTTGCCGGACGCCGGATAGGGTGGCCGCCACGTCGTCCGGGTGCCCCAGATAGTTGGGGTTGAACGCGGGCGGCTGCATCGGGTCGGGCGAGCGCAGGATCACGTCGCCGCGCGACGCGGGGCGCACGCGATAGACCGACGCGCTGACCGCGGGATCCCTATCGACCGCCACCTCCCCCGACGCTGTGAAGCCGAACGTCATCGGGCGGAAGCTGAGCTCCAGATCGGCGTACTCGAGTGAGGGGTTGCTCTTGACGAAGGCGGCGGCGGTGGAAGACCCCAGCGCCAGATAGCCCTTTTTCTGGAGCACGTAGCGTACGCCCTGCCAATATTTGCGCAGGCCGACCAGATCGCGATTGTAGGAGCTCTGGGCTGTCGCTCGGGCCTGGACGCGCACCGAAAAGTGGTCCTGGAGGTTCTGGCCGACGCCAGGCGAATGGGCACGGACCGGAACGCCGTGCCGTTGCAGCATCTCGCCGTCACCGATCCCGGACAGCATCAGCAGGTGCGGGGAGCTCAGGGCCCCGGCGCATAGAATGACTTCGCGGGTCGCCGAGAAGCTTGTCCTCTTGCCGCCTAAAAGCAACTCCACGCCGGTGGCCGAACGATCCTTGAAGAGGACGCGGGCCACATGCGCGCCCGTTTTTACGACCAGGTTCCGCCGATGGCGCACCGGCTTCAGGAACGCGTCGTAACTGGATTCCCGAGCGCCATCGCGGATGTTGAACTGCAAGAGCCCGACGCCGTCCTGGTCGCCGGTGTTGAGATCGTCCAGCCGCCTGATGCCGCAATTGCCGGCCGCGTCGATGAAGTCGACGATCGACGGATGGACCACGACGGGGTCGGAGACCGCGAGGGGACCGTCGGCGCTGTGGAAGGGCCCCGGGCCGCGGTCGTTGTTTTCCGAGCGCTTGAAATAGGGGAGCACGTCGTCCCACCCCCATCCTGCATTGCCC
>JAQNCM010000670.1 GCA_029237615.1 Mucilaginibacter sp. | reverse complement strand
TCAAGGAGGCCGCCACGGCGAACTCGAGAATATCTCGGCACGCCATGACTTGACGTTACCCGCATCGCCGCCCTCCCGTTAGGCATCAAGCGCCCGGCATCGCCAGCGCGCCCTGGTCTAGAACGAGAGGCAATTGGGGCTTCACAAGCAGCAGGCAACCCGCGCCAAACAGCCCCAGCACAACAATAAGACCCTCGGCGCGGATCCAACTGTCCTGTCCAGTAACCAGAAGCGAAATTGAAATCGGAACGATCGCGCCAGCGATATTCCCCAGAAATTGCGTCCAAGACGCGATCAAACCCGTGCCTGATGCCCCAAGGTCTTGAACCGAAGCCCAGATGGCGATTTGTCCGAAGCCGAAAAGAAATGTCGATCCAAACATAAACGCCAGGGCAAGTGAGTTCTCAGCGCTACTCAAGCCGCAACACAGAAGAATTGCCCCACCCAGAAGGCCGCCTGCTCCCATGGGGACTCTCGCCCACCAAAGGGAACAATTGCGCGTCGCGAGAAAATCCGAGAGCGTCCCGCCAACAATCTTTGAGACAAAAATCAAGCCGAATGAGACTGACACGACCCACCCAACGGTCTCAATCGGCATGCCGCGCACTTTGGTTAAATACATCGGGATCAATGCGGCAAAAAACCCTTCCACACCCAAGAGACAGAAATATGCCAACCCAACGGCATGAAATTGACGACTACGGAAGAGAGCCCACGACCTAACTCCCGACCTGACCTTCCAAGGCTTTACAGGGCTTGGACGCGTTTTATTACTTTTCAGAGCGTAGAATACCAGCAACGCGGACAACAACAGGCCGCTCGCGCCATACAGATAGAAGCAGGCTCGCCAGTCGAACGTCTTCATGATCTTTAGAGACAAAGGAGCTCCGATCACCGATCCCAGCGATAAGGCTGACAGAAGGACCGCAATAATCTTCGCTCTGAGACGTGTCTCAAATAGACCTTTGGCCACCATCATGTTGGCGGTCCAGTCCGGCGCCTGCCCGATGCCCATAAAAAAACGGCACGCAATCAATCCCCAAACGCCGCCGGCCAGTGGCGTTACTAGGACGGAGAGCGACCATATCACGCATGCGACGGCTAGCATGACTGGCGCTCCGAACGTCTCACACAGCCACCCCGCGGGCAGTTGAAAGAAAGCATAAGCCAAAGAGGACGCCGCGATGACCCGCGTCATTTGCACCAAATCCAGACTCATCGCCGTCTGGATCTGAGGGGCCATAACAACCATGGCCTGCTTGTCTGCAGCCATCAGCAGGCACGACGGAATGAGTAGTATAAACAGCACGTACCAGCGGCTGCGCGATCCTGCTTCAACAGCAGGACGTCCCAGGCTCAGGGTGGTATTCATACTTGCCTCTCCAGGGGAACGGCAGAAAATTACGTCCTGGCGTCTTCGGTCACGCCGCTTCTCATTAGACCACCGTCTAATATATACTCACATGCAGGAGTGCGTATTGTCTGGAAAGTACGCACTCCTGAACTGACCCTCCGGTTTCACTGACCGACGATACGATCGCCGGTCACCGTAACCCGTTCCTTTGCTCAGATCACAATCCCGCACTTACTGAAATAACGGCGCCAAAACCTCCGCCCACGAAGTAGTTCGGATTGCCGCCATTAATCGTAGTTCCATTAATTCCCTGGGTCGCCTTGGCATTGGCCGCAAACCCGTTCACCCCAGAAAGATATTTTTCATTTCCGATATTGACCAGGTTTAGCTGAATTTGCGGAAACTTAGCTGGACCGATATTTCGGAAGCGATAGCCAAGAGTGACATTAGCCGTTTTGTAGGCGGGAATGCTCTGGTCATTCATGAACGTGCTATATTGTGAACCAACATAGTTGAGCGCGATGTTCCCAAAGAAGCTGTTATCATCATATGCAAGACCAACAGCTCCAGATAATGTTGGGCTGACCACCGCCGTCTTTCCGCGCGTTGGCAGGAAGTCTCCGTTAACCGGCAGATTGTCATTCATAGTCGCATGCAAATACTGCCCGGACACGTAAGGGCTTAAATTATGCCATGCCGGCATACTTGCTTCCGCCTGAACACCACGGATCGTCTGGCCGCCTCCATTGATGGAAAATGCCTGCGGGCTACCATTTACAAACACCGTGCTCGAAATTTGCCTATTCGTCAGGTTATAGTTGAACACGGCCGCAGATACATTGACCGATCCGTAATGCCTAAACCCTATTTCTTCCGAAATCGAATATTCCGGCTTAAGAGAGTTGGCGTGTACATTCGTGATGACGCCAGTTGCGACATTGTAGAAGTCGACGTATGAGGTCATCGCCGATGGTTCTCTGAACGCCGTGGTGCCATTGATATAGATCCGGTCATTTGGCGTGATCTGATAGCTTATCGAAGCCTGCGGCAGGCTCACGGCATCATATGAATTGACGTGTGGGGTCGGCCCCGGCAAGAAATTGGTGGCCTTCCGGGAGACCAGGACTTCCTTGAAACCTGCGTTCATCACAAGACGATCATCAAACATCTTCAAGGTGTCGCTAATATAGATAGCATTAGTTTGCTGGACGATATGGCCGTCCCATGGGTGCAAAACCGCTCCGGATTGCGTGCGCACCGGGCCTCTTCCGTCGCTATTTTGAACATTGCCCGCGAGATCGGCAACCATGTACGAAATATTTTCGATGTGATCGAAATAATCATACCAGAAACCAACCTGAAGTGTATTGGCACCTTTGGTCCAACTCAGGTTGGTATTCTGCCCCACGGCATAATCCCGATAGCCATCCACATTTTCTACTGTTGTCCTACCATTAACGCTATAGGGCAGCGTCAAGCTTCCCTCGGGCTGATTTCCCAACCACACGGCACTGTTATTCAAGACAGACGAGCCGTTGATGTAACCTCTTGTCTGATAGAAATATGGCGTTGTGCTGAGCGTCAGTCCGGGAGCTAAGGTAAACAGCGACGGCACGGCGGCGATAACAGTTAGCCTTTGGTTGAGACGAAATTTGTAGTAGTTGGTATCGCCAAACACATAATTTGCGTCGAAGTTGGATGACGTACCGTTTTGCTGCCATTGTGCAAGCGTCGGATTGTTGTAAACGTTTGTGTGAAAGTAGTTCACAGCAACAAACGGGGCAATTCGATTATTGTCGCCCCACTCTTTGAGAAAGTGACTATCGAGATGGTAGTGAGTCTGGCCGCCTGAACCGCGCCAATTGTCATTTTTCTCATGCGAGAACGACGTGTAATTCGCGACGCCAGAATTACCAAGTTCACCGGTATCAATGCGAATAAACTCTCGATCGAGAGACTTCGAGCCGGCGGATACGTCGACATAGGCCCCGAAATGGTCGGAGGGCCTGCGAGCCACGGCATTTATCATGCCTCCGACAGCGTTATAGGCGGGTGCGCTGATATCCGGAGAGCCTTGTGAAACATTGATCTTTTGAAAGTTCTCCGTATCCGACCATTCCGTCGACCATTGGGTATAATAGAGTCTGTCTCCCGCAGGCATACCTTCGTAGTTGCCCCCGATCTCTGTATAAAATAGTCCACGCATGGATATACTCATACGATCGGAGGTTCCTAGTGAATCATTACTTGCGACGATCACACCTGGCGCCACCCGCAATAGATTCACGGCATTCGTCGTCGGTGATTGT
>JAQNCM010000051.1 GCA_029237615.1 Mucilaginibacter sp. | reverse complement strand
TAAAAGTAGTAACCATAAAAATATGCGTTGTTAAATGTCATTGTTTTTTATTTGCGTGGTAAATGTACATGTAAAAATGGAATTGTCAATAGAAAATTTTATTTTTTTGAAAAATGGGCACTTGAACCAAATTTTATTTGGCTGAGGTGGGCAATAGTTTAAATGATTTATCTTATCCCGGGATGTATTGACTAATTTTGCCAGTTATTTTTCAAGGCGAAATATTTATCTAATTCTTCCACTGTTAAGCTTTGCGTAACGTTTATCGATTTTCCGTCCAGTCCGTAAATAACATAATTACTTGTTGTTGCTGTATCAAAAAACTGGATCTTATAATTGTCTTTTAATTTATCGTTGTCTTTTACAATCTCTGCAAATTTTGTTTTAAAATTTTCTTTTTGAGCTTGTGTAGCTAAGGGTCTCTTTACCATATTTATTACTAGTGAATCTGCAAAACTGCTTAATGAGTAAGCTATATTAAGGCAAAGTACAATAAAAACCCCAATAATCCCAATAATAAACTGATAAAAACCTGTAAACCGCTTATCGTCGCTGGATTCTAACTAAGGCTGTAGCCATTCTAAAATAGCATTTACCGTATCCTCATAAAATACCTTGTAGGTGTTTTCAGTAACGTAACCGATATGTGGAGTTGCAAGCACTTTGCCTAATTTGCGGAATGGGTGGTTAGCCGGCAATGGTTCGTTATCAAATACATCCATGGCAGCGCCGGCTATTTTTTTTTGTTCTAAAACTTCTATTAACCCTTTTTCATCTACCAATGGCCCCCTGGAAGTATTGATAAAGTAAGCCGATGGTTTCATCAGTTCAAGGTCTTCCTTTTGGAGGATGCCTCTCGAACGGTCACTTAAAATTAAATGGATGGTGACAAAGTCCGATTCTTTCAACAAAGTTTCTTTGCTGACTAATTTTGCACCGCCTTGGGCAGCTTTTTCTTCGGTAAGGTTCTGGCTCCATGCAATCACATTCATATCAAACGCTTTGGCGTAAGTCGCTATTTTACTGCCGATATTACCTAACCCAATAATGCCGATAGTTTTTCCTGACAGATCTGCACCAATGGTTGTTTGCCACAGCCCTGCCTTTATATTGTTGCTTTCCTGTGGGATATGCCTCGCAATCGCCATAATGAGTGCCCAGGTAAATTCGGGGGCGCCGGTCATTACATACCCGGTTGGTTTAATGGCGATCCCCAGTTCTTCAGCCGCTTTAATATCAATAGAGGCATTGCGTTTGCCGGTAGATATGATCAATTTAAGATTGGGTAGTTTTTCAAGTCGTTGCCGGTTTAAGGGGGTACGCTCGCGCATTACGCAAACAACCTGGTAGGGCAGCAGTCTTTTAACAATCTCAGCATCACTATCCAGATGATCATTAAACACGGTGACCTCCGCCCGGTTATTTAACGCCGACCAATCTGCCATAGCCAAGGCAATATCCTGGTAATCGTCCAGCACTGCAATTTTTACTTTATCGCTCATAGGTTATTTTTAGGATATGCAAACTTGTGCAAAATATGAGTCGATGCCATCAGTCTTCCATAGGTTTGTTCTTCAGAATATCATACTTCCGCGTTCAGCTTAATCCCGCGCAAAAAATCTTTAATATCCATTCGCTTTTTTCCTTCAAGCTGTACATCAATCACGCTGATAAAACCATCAGGCGCAGCAAATTTCAAATAGGTTTTATTATCGGTAAAAAAATGGCCCGGTTGCATGTCGTGCCTGGTTAGCTCATAGGTGGATTTATATATTTTTAATACCTTATCATTAAGGTGAGTAAAGGCAGTAGGCGAGGGGCTGAGGCCACGGATCCTGTTATAAATTTGCAGTACCGGCTGGGTCCAGTCTATCAGGCAATCTTCTTTAAAAATTTTTGGCGCATGCTTTAGTTCAGTTCCATCCAGTAATTGCGATTGCGGGTGTTCGTTATACCTTCCACATTCAACGCCTTTTACAGTTTTTACCAGCAAGCCGGCGCCCTTGTTCATCAGCCGGTCATGTAATTCACCAGCGGTTTCATCACCGGTTAAGGTTATTTTTTCTGTAAATAGTATATCTCCTGTGTCTATTTCCTGTTTAAGAAAGAAGGTGGTAACACCGCTTTCCTGCTCTCCGTTGATAATAGCCCAGTTAATAGGAGCTGCGCCGCGGTATTGGGGTAATAATGAAGCATGTAGGTTGATGGTACCTCTTGGCGGCATGTTCCAGACCACTTCGGGCAACATTCTGAAAGCCACTACTACCTGCAGGTCGGCATTTAATGATTGCAATTCAGTTAAAAATTCTGGATTTTTTAATTTTTCAGGCTGAAGTACTTTGATTCCCTGGGCCTGGGCATATTGTTTTACAGGCGATTCATTGAGCTTTTGCCCCCTGCCCGCGGGCTTATCGGGCGCGGTTACCACAGCTACAATCTCACAGCCTGCCGTAATTAAGGCATCCAGTGAAGCTACAGCAAACTGCGGAGTGCCCATAAATATTATTCTCATATGTAGATAAAAACGCTAATTCCTAAAATTAGTAATAAACCCGCAATAATTAATGCTTTAAAAGTTAATTATAACTGTATCAAAACGGACACCGGGCTTCTGAATTTAATTGGAGTACAACAAATATTTTAGCCGAATGGTTTTAAAATTAGTCAGGGCAGGTTCCCAGCTTGCACGTATCGCTGCCTCGCTTTTGCCGGCTTCAATTTGTTTTTTTAGCACATCGTTACCCGCCAGCTTTGAAAAATAGTTATTAAAGAAATGTTCCTTGTCCGGGAATGCTTTATATAATTCTATCAGCCATTGTAAATTGAGCTTACTGCTGGTTCTAAACAGATCGGTGTCAGAATTTT
>JAQNCM010000047.1 GCA_029237615.1 Mucilaginibacter sp. | reverse complement strand
ATCCCAGTCGTCGGGTAACAGGATCCTGCGCAGGTCAGGATGGCCTTCAAAAAATATTCCGACGAGGTCATAGGCTTCCCGTTCGTGCCAGTTGGCAGTACCATAAACTGATGTAATACTTGGGAAGGAAGGAAGATTGTCCAGGCCGCGGTCATTCTCGCGGCTTATTTTTAGGGTGAGCTGTGTTTGATAGGGGATAGAGGCCAAATGATAAACTACACCGAAGCGGTTCACTTCCACACCGTAGTCAACACCGGTAATACTGGAAAGAAAGTCAAAGTAGGTAGCCGGATTATTACGCAACTCGAGGCATACGGCGATTATTTGATCGGGGTCAATAAGCAAAGCCGGCTGTAATCCGCCGGTTTCTTCACTAACAATTACCCCGGTACCAAATTTTTCAGTCAGCAATAATTTAATATCCTCAAATATCATGGAGCTAAACGTACTTTTTTCCAGTTTTTATTATCTATTTTTTTGTAAGCGATACGATCGTGCAAACGACTTGAGCGGCCCTGCCAAAATTCGATCATTCTTGGCTTCAAAATATAACCTCCCCAAAATGACGGCTTCGGAACTTCTTTGTCAATATATTCTTCCGCAAGCTCGCTCCATTTTTTTTCTAAAATATCGCGGCTTTCTATTTCCTGGCTTTGAGGGGATACTACAGCCCCAATCTGGCTGTTTTTGGGCCTGGAATGGAAGTATTTATCAGATTGTTCTTTATTTAATTTTTCGATAGTGCCTTCAATACGTATTTGTCTTTCCATTGATGGCCAAAAAAAAGTTAATGCGCCAACCGGGTTTTTAGTGATCTCTTTACCCTTGCGACTCAGGTAATTGGTGTAAAATATAAAACCATATTCATTTACTCCTTTAAGTAAAACCACTCTTGCCGAGGGTCTGCCATCATTGGTTGCGGTTGCCAGCATCATGGAATTGCGTTCGGGTACATTTGCCTCCTGCGCCTCGTTAAACCAAGTTTCAAACTGTTTTAACGGGTCGTTTTTTGTTGTGCTCTCAGACAATGAGGCTGATTTATATTCTTCTCTTAAATTTTCTAACTGTTCCTGGTCCATCGGTGCAAACTTACAAATTAATATACCGTAGATAAGGTAATTATATTTCAAATTCAGAAAACGGAACATATTTTTGTAATACTTGTTATATTAAACAAAAATTTAACCCTTATGCTTAGTTCTATTGCAGCCGCCGCAGGGCGTTTATTAATTTCGGAGCCTTTTATGATTGATCCTAATTTTAAGAGATCGGTTATTTTATTAACTGAATATTCTGAAGAGGGGGCTATGGGTTTTATTTTAAACCACACAAGCGAGTTCCTGTTGGGTGATCTGTTACCCGATTTGTCCTATTCAGAGATACCTGTTTTTATAGGCGGGCCGGTAGCCAATAACACCTTGCATTTTATTCACCGCTGTCCTAAAAAAATTGAGGGAGGTATCGAAATTGGAAAAGACACCTACTGGGGCGGCGATTTTGAAACCGTAAAGGAACTAATAACCAGTTACCGGCTAAGCAGCGACGAGATAAGATTCTTTGCCGGATATTCTGGCTGGACGCCAAAACAACTGGATGATGAGATAAAAGAAGATAGCTGGATAGTGGCCAATCAATTAAGTTCCGAAATTATATTTTCCCACAACGAAGATAATCTTTGGCGGGAAGTAGTTATCGGGTTAGGTCAGCGATACGCGCATATTGCCAATTTCCCGGAAAACCCGGCGTTGAATTAGTGGCAGAGATCAGAGGCTGAAGAACAGAGATTAATTAAGAATAACTTCTAACCTCCAATCTCTAACCTCTGATCTCTAAATCCGATTCTTCAACTTTTTTCTTCAGATTTTCTTTATAGGCGATCAGTTTTTTAACGATCTGCTCATCAGCAGTGGATAGGATTTGAGCAGCAAGGATACCGGCATTTTTTGCTGCATTCAGCGCAACAGTTGCCACCGGGATGCCGTTTGGCATTTGCAGTATGCTCAGGATAGAATCCCACCCGTCAATTGAATTACTTGATTTTACAGGAACGCCAATTACCGGGAGATGTGTAAGAGAAGCTACCATACCCGGCAGGTGTGCTGCACCACCGGCTCCGGCAATTATTACTTTTAAGCCCCGTTCTGCAGCGGTGCGTGCGTAGCTGAACATGCGGTCGGGGGTGCGGTGGGCCGACACCACTGAAATCTCATATTCTACACCCAGTTCTTTTAACACGTCGGCAGCATCCTGCATTACGTCCAGGTCAGACTTGCTGCCCATTATGATGCCAATTTTTGGAGAGTTCATTTTCGTTTTTTTATTGTTATAGCAAAGTAAAAAGCAATTGCGAACACTGCGTGGCCGCTCTGTATAGTATGCGATTGCTTCGTACCTCGCAATGACAAGGTGTTTAAAAGATTAACTTATTACTTTCAACGTCTCCTGCACATATCTTGCTTTTTCTATTGCTTTTTCCCGGTCTGCATCCACAATAGTTACATGGCCCATTTTACGGAAAGGTTTGGTTAATGCCTTGCCATATAAATGTACATAAACGCCAGGGCATTTTAACACTTTTTCTATCCCTTTGTAAACAGCAGGTCCTTCATATCCGGCTTCGCCTAAAATGTTTACCATTATGGCATTGTTCAGGCAGGCGGTATCGCCCAGAGGCTGATTAAATATCGCCCTTAAATGCTGTTCAAATTGCGAAACCGTGTTTCCTTCTATTGTTTGATGTCCGCTGTTGTGTGGCCGTGGCGCCAGTTCATTAACCAGTATTTTACCTTTTTTATCCAGGAACATTTCAACAGCCAGCAAACCTACAATATTCAAATCCTCCGCTATTTTGGTAGCTATCTGGGCGGCATCCTGTTGTATTTCAAAGGGTAGGGTAGAGGGCGATATTAAAAATTCAACCAGGTTGGCATCCGGATTAAATTCCATCTCCACCATGGGGAATGTTTTTACGTCACCGTTTTCATTGCGGGCTACAATGATGCCTATTTCCTTTTCAAAATCAACCCAGCGCTCAATAAGGCTAGGCTCTGTAAAAGCCCCTGTCAGGTACGATTCGTCAATCACCTTATAAACTCCGCGGCCATCGTAACCGTCGCGACGCAGCTTTTGAATATAAGGGAAAGGTATCCGGCTCTCTTTTAATTGTTGTGGCGATGATATTACCTGGAATTCGGCAGTAGGAATGTTGTTCTCTTTAAAGAATTGTTTTTGCAGGCCTTTATCCTGTATCAACCGGATAATGCGTGGCTGCGGATAAACCAGCACTCCTTCTTTTTCAAGCTGCTCCAGCGCATCGACATTGACTTTTTCAATTTCAATGGTCAACAGGTCGGTTTTTTTACCGAAGTTATATACCGTCTCGTAATCACTTAATGACCCTACAATAAATTCATCGCATAATTTGCGGCATGGTGCTTCGCGGTCAGGATCAAGCACCTTAACCGTTACATTGTAATTAATTGCCTGCTGTATCAGCATGCGGCCTAACTGGCCGCCGCCTAAAATCCCAAGTTTAAGGTCTCCGTAAAATGCTTTCATTATAATGATGCAAGTTTAGCCTAAATCTTTTAAAATTCTATATAATGAGGGCAGATTATGATTTCAGCGTCGTTTTTACCAATTTATAATAAAAAAAGGCATGGATAATAAGATATATAATGCCCGTAAGGAGATAGATTTTCCGGTTGCTCGCAGATGGTAAGCTTAGAGAAGTGAGAATAAAAATCAACGGACCCGAAAAATATAACAAGAAACGGGGAACACTACTCCTCGTGATCCTGGGGAATGAAACAAATAAAACCGGCGCCGACAACAATAGCAGCATAATATTGAGATAGAGTGCGCCCACAATTATAATAGGCACAGCTTGCGCATAATCTCCTTTTCTTGACGCAGCATATAGCAAACATATTGCTGCAATTGATATTATAAGGGATATAATAAAGGTTGTAAAAAGGTTTTTAATGAGTGTCCTGATCATAACTTCTAAAAAATAAAAGCAAATTTCAGTATTTTGTTTGATTGTGGCCTGTTTGTACAAAATTATTTACCAGGTTACTGCTATCGGAGACTGTCATTATCATCCTGGTAAATTCAGGACCTAAACACTAAAAGCAGCTTTAAAAACCCTATATTTGCGCCATATTTACAAAATAGGTTCTTTAGGAATGAAAACAAAAATTGCCGTAGCTAAAGGGGATGGAATTGGTCCCGAAATAATGGATGCCGTTTTGCGGGTTTTTGCTGCAAATGATGTACCACTCGAATATGAATTTGTGGAGATGGGAAAATCGTATTTTGATGCAGGCCACTCAACCGGAATGACTGCTAAGGCAAAAGAAACTATTGAAAACCTTGGTATTTTATTTAAGGGCCCAATGGAAACCCCAAAAGGGAAGGGCGTTAAAAGCATAAATGTTACCGCACGTAAAGTATGGAATACTTATGCTAATCAGCGTGATTTCAGGACGCTGAACGGTGTGGAAACCGTTTTTTCCAAAGCAGGCATTCCTATTAACCTAACTATTATCCGGGAGAACATTGAAGACACCTATGGAGGCATTGAGCACCTTTTAACCTATGACGTGGCTGTGGGTCGCCGGATCATAACGCGGCCCGGATCTGCGCAGGTTATCCGTTATGCGTTTGAAATGGCCAGGCGTAAAGGTTATACCAAGTTAGCCTGCGGCCACAAAGCCAATATAATGAAGCTTACCGATGGCCTTTTCCTCGAAACTTTCCAGGAAATTGCTAAGGAATACCCTGATATTCAATCGTCAGATATTATTGTTGACGACCTTTGTATGAAACTGGTTACCCGTCCTGATAATTTCCAGGCTATTGTATTAACCAACCTGCAAGGCGACATTGTGTCAGACCTTTGTGCCGGTTTGGTTGGCGGTCTGGGTTTTGCTCCGTCAGCAAACATTGGGGATAATATTTCCATTTTTGAAGCCGTACATGGTACAGCGCCTGATATTATGGGCAAGGGAATCGCTAACCCAACTGCATTACTGCTTTCGGGTATATTAATGCTGCGTTATATGGGTTACACTGAAAATGCCGCTACAATTGAAAACTCCCTGCTTTACACGTTGGAGCACGGCGTACATACCGGTGATTTTGGTAACAAATCAATCACAGCGGCAACGACCAACGGTTTTGCAGACGCAATTATTGATAATTTGGGTAAGGTTCCGTCTGATGGCGGAGTGGTAGGCAAAGGCAATACCGAGATCAGGTCTAATTTACATACCCATCTTTTAAAGAACAAGTTAACCGTAACCAAGGGTATAGAAGAGGAAATGGTAGGTGTTGATGTGTTTGTTGAATCGAACGATTTACAACCCAACGAGCTTGCTGAACTTGCAAAGAAGAGACTCACCGATAACTTTAACCTGGTTATGATCTCCAACCGTGGTACTCAGGTTTGGCCAACAGGATCAATTTATACCGAACTGGTTAATGAATACCGCGTCCGTTTTGAAAAGAAGGCCGGTGTAACGGTTACTCAAAAAGAATTATTACATATAGCTGCTGATTTTTCACAGGATGCTAAAGTATGTTCAGTAGAGTTCCTGATGAAGTTTGGGGGCAAGATAGGGTATACCCTGGCGCAGGGACAATAAGATAGCCCCTGATCACCCCATAGGGGTTAAATGTTTGCAGACATTAACATCACTGAATTGGGTGCCGTACGTACTTAACCAGATTGCATACCTACGGCATGCTAAATCTTTATTTATTTTTTTCTACAAATATTTTGCACCTATGGTGCAATAATGATGGTGAAAGAAACAATCATCGTATTGGGTGCCACAGGTGCTAAATCAGGTTGCGTATCTACCAATCCTGTAAGGTTTATATATTTTGTAGAAACAATCATCATCACAGAATTAGGTGCCTTAAGTATCGAACCAGGTTGTATACTACGGCATGCTAAATGTTAACTGAATTTTTATTGCATCTATGGCGCAGGTTTTTGCAATTTGATGCCTTTGATCCGGTAAAGACAAGTTTGCCCATGCGCTTTGTCTGGTTCACTATATAATATATATCGCTATCTTCAACTTATTATGACAGATGCATCAGATGCTTGCTGCTTTACCCTTAGTCCCACAGTTTCCTTTTTATCCTTTTATCCGGCTAAAATAACGGCCCTGAATATTCATTGTAACAATTTTTTTGCATTTGATGAAATGTCATTTTTTGAAATAAATTCGTTTTATGACCGGTAAGGCTTGATTATTGGACACGTACTAATTTTATCTTTAAACATCAATAAAATAATTAACATGAAAAAAATAATTTTAATAGCAGCAGTTGTGTTGTTTATGGGTTTGTTATCAAATACCTTATTTGCCCAAGCCCAACAAAAGGATACAGTTAAAAAAGCAACAACTACTGCTGCGGCAGCAGATACATCAGCTAAAGATATAGTAACAACGCTGGCAAACGTAGCGGAAGAAACTACACTTACAGCCGCCATCAAAGCAGCTAACCTGGATACAGAATTAAAGGGCCCTGGTCCATTTACTGTACTAGCGCCTAATAATGACAACTTTGCAACCATACCAAAGAGTAAAATGGATAGCCTGATGAAAGACCCGACCAAGCTTGCCCTTGTTGTAAAAGCACATATTATAAGTGGCAAATATGATAAGGCAGCGTTTATCAAGGCCCTGGTAGCTGGTAAGGGCAAAGCCACCCTGACTACCATCGATGGTCAAACGCTCACTTTATCGGTGAAAGATAAAAAGCTTGCAATTACCGATGCACAGGGAACGACGGTACAGGTTACCTCTTTTGATACCCTTTGTACAAATGGAGTGATTCATGGTATTAATGGTGTATTGATGGCCAAGTAAAGTAATTGGAAATTTTTCCGGAACCCGGCCTGTAAATGGCCGGTTTTTTTACTTATTAACCGCTACGATTTGATTTTTAATCAGATGTTATCAGCGAAAGACCAATCTCTTTTTGTGCTCCGGTATAATCATCTATACCTTTATCTCTGTTAAAATTGTGTTTTTCAAGGAGTCTTACCGATCTTTTGTTGGCAGGATTTACAAATGCTATGATCTTTTTAAGCTTCAGCAGGATAAAACCAAAATCAATTATCGTAGCAATAGCTTCGTACATTAAACCTTTTCCCTGGAAGTCGGGATGCATTTCATACCCTATCTCTGCACTATCGTTATCTTTATCAATATGCCACAGGCAGATTGTTCCGATAAGTTTATCGCTGTTCCTTAAAGAAATCGCCCAATAAAACCATTCCTTTTTGTTAATACCGGCATGTATTTTTTTTATGAATGCTTTCGCATCATTATCTGTAATGGTTTTTGGCCTGTCGAGGTATTTATTTACGCGTTTGTCTGACCGGAGAATAATCAGGTCGGCAACATCATCTGTTCTTAAATCCCTTAAGATTAAACGATCTGTAGTTAATGTTTGAAATGGTGACGAATTATGCATTAATGACTGCAAAAGTATTGAACAAATCGCTAACAGCGACAAAAACATTGCTAATGGGGCAACATTTCATCCGGTTATGTTGTTAAGTTTGTGTAGAAAGGTTTAAACGAGTAGCAATGGCCAATACAGAGAAGGAAAATATATCCGGCTTTGAAAAAGTAAGCAATACAATTACAACTTATAGTGGCAGTTCAATTGTATTTATGATGGCCATAGGCCTTATTGTATTATGGGGGGTAACCGGGCCGATATTTCATTATTCAAATACCTGGCTGCTGATCGTGAACACCGGCACTTCGATTATTACTTTTTTGATGGTTTTTTTGATACAGAAAGCACAAAATAAGGAAGCGATAGCAGTGCAGCTTAAATTAAATGAATTGATAGCCGCAAACAATAGCGCCAGTAATCGTCTCTTAAATATCCAGGATTTAAGTGAAGCAGAATTAAACACGCTTTATGAACATTACCGGGCACTTGTTGAGCTAACGCAGAAAGCAAAATCAAATACGCAAAGCCATTCGGTTGAGGATGCTATTGAAGCAGCTGAAGAAACGATAAAAGAGGATCTGGTTAAAGATGGTTTAATTGAAAAGGATGAGAAATAAAAATGCTGCGGTTATATTATAAAATGTGGGTCGATGCTATAGTTGCAGCTAAATCTAAAAGATATTACTGTAAGACAAAAGTTACAACAAACAAATTGCCGTATCTTTAATTAATATAAACGTTTTTATATTTTTATTGATAAATGGAAGAGTCAATAACTGTTATTGAAATACCCGGATTGATCCAAAACCAAATCGTCAAAAAAATAACTTTTAGAAACGAAGGCCTTACTATTCAGAAACTCCAGAGCTTTGATCCGGAACTTAATGTCCCTGCTGAAAATATCACCGGTTTTAGATTTGGGGTAAATTCCATTAACGGTTATATGTTTACGTTTGGAAGGCAATACCTCATACAGGTACAGGATGTGCAAAACAAAATAACCGCTATAAAGCTAAATAGCTTTTACGGGGTACGACGTAAAGCTTATTCCGAAATATGGTCGGCCATCATTTACCAGTTATGGAATAATTACTTTGTGTACAGCTATAATTATTATTACGATTTGTATACCATTAAACAGGAATTTGATTTAACGGGAATTAAATTTCATCTTTTTGGTATCAGTTGGGAAGGCGTTAGTATGTATTGGGACGAAATTGCTTTAAGTAATTACCGCACCTATTTTATGATCCACCACAAAAAAGATCTGAAAAAAACCAAAAGCTGCAGCTTTCAAAATGACTGGAACGCATTGATACTGCAAAGTTTATTAAAAAGAATTATCCAGGAGCATAATACCTACCGCAACCCGGTAGTGTAATGTAATGAATGTTTTTTTAACCTTTTATCAATTGTTCCCCTTCAATCTTCTTTTGCAACTCCAATATTGCGCCAATCAATGATTCAGGCCTTGGCGGGCACCCCTGTACGTAAATATCAACAGGTATTACACGGTCGACACCTTTTACCACGTGGTAGCCATGCTGCCAATACGGTCCGCCGCAGTTGGAACATGAACCCATGGAGATCACATATTTTGGTTCGGGCATTTGTTCATAAAGGCGTTTAATACGTTCGGCCATTTTAAAAGTAACCGTACCTGCAATAATAATAACATCGGCCTGCCTTGCAGATGGACGCGGAAAAACGCCATACCGGTCCAGATCATAAGTAGAAGCAAAAGCGCCCATAAATTCTATGGCACAGCAGGCAATGCCAAAGCTTAGGGGCCATAGGGAAGATAAACGTGCCCAGTTGAGCAAGTCATTCATCTTGGTGATCACTACACCGCCGTTTTCACTGTTCATATCACTACTCATTGCCGGGTTTTTTAAAAGTTGGTTTAAATCCTGGTTTTTTTATTGGAGGTGTTCCAAGCGTTCCAGGTGTTCCAAGCGTTCCAGGTGTTCCATCCGTTCCAGGTGTTCCATGCGTTCCATCCGTTCCAGGTGTTCCATGCGTTCCAGGTGGAACACCCGGAACGGCTTGTAAATTGACAGGCGCAAACTCTCTGATTTTATACCCGCTTTGCGCTGCATTAA
>JAQNCM010000037.1 GCA_029237615.1 Mucilaginibacter sp. | reverse complement strand
GATTGTGTATAATAAATTATTTTCTCCGGAGATTCTGCTTTCAAAATTACCGATTTTTTGTTTGAGTAAACCCAGGCGCTATAGCCGGAAATATCCTGCAGGGTGCTAATTAATTGTGCCTTTGTTGCATCCAGTTCGCAAACAACACGCAGCTCTTTGACATTACCGATAGCTGCTTTACGCGTGTACACCGCAATACCACGTTCATCTTTTTTAAGCTCCCAGCTACCTTGTGCTTTTACTGTTGAAAGCAAAAAAATGAGTATACTAAAAATAACGAGTGTTTTTTTCATTAACTGATTGATAGAGGAATTAGGCAGCTGCCACATTAATAATTATTTCGCTAAGTGTTTAAATTAAACTTAAATTACTATAAAAGATTATAAACAAATAATTTTTTTCTTCTTTGCCAATTAACAAATGTTCAGTGAAATTAAATTTAATTGCCGGTTTAAACGACTGATCTGAATATTTAATGAAACAATAAAGCTTTCTTACGTTTCGAATTATTCAAATCTGGAATCAAATATCTGAAATCCGAAATTATACCCATATTTGTTCACATGGCCAGTATCTGTTTAGTTGAAGACGAGCAAAAAGTAGCTGCATTTATTTGCAAAGGGCTTGAAGAAGAAGGTTATAAAATAAAAACAGCGAATGACGGAGCAGGCGCAAAATTACTATTACAAACCGCCGTTTATGACCTTTTGATTCTTGATGTAATGCTTCCTGATATGAACGGTATTGAACTATGCCGCCAAATAAGGTTAACAGATAACAAAACACCCATATTAATACTTACCGCGCTTGACCAGGTACACAATAAAGTTTCAGGATTAAAAGCGGGGGCTGATGATTACCTCGTTAAGCCTTTTCACTTTAGTGAGTTGCTTGCGCGTATTGAAGCGTTGTTAAGACGTAAAAATGCAAATCAGCCCGAAGAGCATACCCTTATTTTTGACGACCTGAAATTAGATACCTGGAGCAACATTGCCGAACGGGCAGGTAGTCAGATAATATTGACGGCAAAGGAATTTTCCTTGCTTGAGTTATTTATGCGCCACCCTAATAAAGTATTATCCCGGGAATATATTGCCGAGCAGGTATGGAAAATTGATTTTGATACGGGCACAAACTTCATTGATGTTTATGTAAACTATTTGCGTAATAAAATTGAAAAAGGCTTTAAAAATAAATTGATCCATACGGTTATAGGGATGGGTTATATATTAAAAAGTAATAACAGCAAATGAAAATAAAGAACCGCCTTTCGCTTTATTTTACTGCCGTAAGCGCGGTTGTTTTATTAATTGTACAGGTTGTTATTTGTGTCGCTTTCAACTCGCTTATCAAATCTGATTATTATGATCATTTAATGGACAGGGCCAATGTTGCTGCGCAGCTGTATCTCAAGGCTGACGAAATTTCGCCGGACTCATTAAATCATGTAAGGGAACGTTACCTGCAGAGCCTGCCTGGCGAAGTGGTGAGGTTGTATGATGAAAAAAATGCGCCCTCATTTATTAAGGATAAAAATCAATTCTGGCCGTCCTCAGTTATCGATGCGGTACGCAGAAATAAACAGCTGGAATTTTCAGAAGGTAATCGTCAAACGGTAGGTATTTATTACAATGACAACCAGGGGAATTTTGTAATACTGGTTTCGGCTATTGATTTGCAGGGTCATAACAGGCTCAATGATCTTATTCAAAGTATGGCTGTGTTATTAATAACAGTAACGGCCGGGTTATTTGTCATCAGCCGGTGGTTTGCACAAAAAGCGCTTGAACCAATTGATGATGTAATTACACAGATGCGCAGGGTACGGGCCGGTAATTTGAGTTTAAGGGTTGACGAAGGGAATGGTAAAGATGAAATAAGCGCTCTGGCACACAATTTTAATCAATTGCTGGAACACCTGGAAAATGCCTTTGAGCTGCAGCAAACTTTTGTGATAAATGCTTCACACGAACTAAGAACCCCGCTAACCTCTATAATCGGCGAAATTGAAATTGCATTGAATAAAATGCGCACTAATGCCGAATATGAACAGGTACTAAAGTCTGTATTAAATGATGCGGAACGCCTAAATGAAACTATTGCAGTATTACTTGAACTTGCAAACGTTGAAATGAATTATACGCAACCTTCATTTAAACCGGTGGCGATTGACGAATTAATTTGGGAATTACATGATTACTGGAAAGAAAAAGCGGGTAAAGCGCTGTTTAACGTTAACATACTGCATTTGCCGGATGATCATGAACAATTAAAAGTGAATGCTAATAAATCATTGTTAATGATTGCGCTCAACAACATCATCGGGAATGCTTTTAAATTCTCGCAAAATAAACCGGTACAGTGCGACCTCTATGCCGATGAAAAATCTATTATCATAAAAATAACAGACTGGGGAATAGGCATTTTGCCGGAGGAACTGAATAAAGTATTCGATTCATTTTACCGCGGAACCAATGTAAAAAGTTATCAGGGTAATGGGATAGGCCTTTATGTAACCAATAAGATCATTAATCTTTTTAATGGCAAGATAGTTGTGGACTCCTCTCCCGGAAACAATACAACTGTAACAATAACATTTGTCCGCTAAATTCTAATCTCATTCTAATCCCCCTTTAATTTAGCTTTAATCCAGGTGATTTACCTTTGCGTTTATCAAGTAAAGTTATGTTTCAAAAATTTGTTCGTGTCTTCTTATTACTTCAAATAATTTATTTGCCTTTTAGTTTTTATGCAAATGCCCAGAATGACACACTTAAAATAACTGTCAAACAGGCGGAAGATGTGTTTTTAAAGAATAATCTTCAATTAATTGCCCAGCATTATAATATAGATATTGCAAGCGCCCAGGTAATTACTGCCCGGCTTTTCACGAATCCGGATTTTAGCATAAACAATGGTGTTGCCGGCACAAATGAACCCAACCCCGTTGCTGAACAATCTGCCAACATATCACAATTGATCACTACTGCAGGTAAGCGTAATAAAAACATCAAACTGGCAAAGATTGGCGTTGAGCAAGCCCGTTACCAGTTCTTTGATCTTGTAAGAACATTAAAAAATACATTAAGGACGGACTTCTATACCGTGTACTACCAACGCCAGTCGGCAGAAGTATATGACCAGGAAATCGGCTCGCTCAGTAAAACGCTTGTGGCGTACAAGGAGCAATATGCTAAAGGCAATATAGCTGAAAAGGAGCTGCTGCGAATTCAATCGCAACTTTATTCCCTACAAGCGGAATATAATAACCTTCAAACAGGAATAGATACGACCGAAAGCCAGCTGAAGCTTTTTTTAAAGGTGCCGCCCCATACAACGATTGTCCCGCAAATAGCCGAAGATATTACCGGAAAGGAACTACTGATAAATGTTCCTTACCAGCAGTTGCTTGATTCAGCCTATGTAAACCGTTATGATCTGAAATACAGCAAGGCTACAGTTGATTATAATAATATGAACCTCGAGTTACAGAAAGCTACAGCTGTACCGGATTTTTCGTTGTCAGTAAACTTTGATAAGCTGGGCTCTTATGGTCAAAACTTTCTTAGCGCGGGTATTAGTTTGCCCCTACCCTTGTTTAACCGAAATCAAGGCAATATTAAACAAGCGAAGTTCCAGGTTGATCAGGGTAAGGTGCAATTGCAAAACCAGCAGCAACAAGTAGAAAGCGAAGTGGTTATGAATTACAAAATAGCTATGAGGCTTGAAAAATTATATAATAGTTTCGATCCTAAGTTTAAACATGATTTTACCCATTTGATCCAGGAGGTATTTAAGAATTATGAAAAAAGGAATATCAGTCTGCTTGAATTCCTGGATTTTTATGATTCCTATAAGACCAATACTTTGCAATTAAATACGCTCGAACTTAACCGTATAAACTCGCTCGAACAGCTTAACTATGTTACAGGAACTCCCTTTTTTAATCAATAACAATTTGGCATGACTATGTACACTAAATATAAAATAACAATACTCATAGCTGCTTTTATTCTGGGCGGTCTCTCCTTGCAAAGCTGTCATCATGCTGATGAAAGCCAGCAAAAAGATACCAGGTTTGAAGTAACCGACAGTTTACTGAACAGCCTGATAACTGATACAGTAAAAGAAGCAAGCGCACTCACACAATTAACACTTACCGGAAACATAGCACCGGATGAAAATAAAATGGTGAAAATATTCCCCCTGGTAAGCGGGGTAGTTCAGAATGTAAATGTGCAGCTGGGTGATGTGGTTCAAAAAGGCCAAACGCTCGCAATAATGAAAAGCGCTGAGATGGCGGCCTTCACCAAGGACTTTATTTCTTCTGAAGCCGACATCCGGAACACGCACCGTATTATGGAATCGACACAGGATATGTATAAAAGCGGACTGGCATCACAAAAAGACCTGGAGCAAGCACAATCCGATTACCAGAAAGCGGTTGCCGAAGGAAAACGTGCGGGAACGGTAATTTCAATCAATAAAAGCAATACAAACGGATACGAGGTGAAATCACCCCTGTCTGGGTTTGTGGTTGATAAAAATGTTACCAGTAATACCCAGGTTAGGGCAGACAATAGCCAGAACCTGTTTACCATAGCGGATTTGTCGACAGTGTATGTATTGGTTAACGTTTATGAATCCGACATATCAAAAATAGAAACAGGCGACCCGGTAAAAATCACCACTTTGTCTTATCCGAATAAAAAATTTGACGGGAAAATTGACAGGATCGATAACATGCTTGATCCGGATAATAAAGCAATGCATGCCCGCATCAAAATCAAAAATCCCGGTAATTTATTAAAACCAGGAATGTTTGCAAATATAAATATCAAAGCGAAATCAGGCGAGGACCTGCCTTTTATTCCGACAAACGCATTGGTCTTCGACAATGATAAAAACTATGTAATTGCAATTGACGGTAAGGCAAAAGTACATATCCAGCCGATTGAAGTTGCTAAAACAGTGGAAGACAGGGCTTACATCAGCAAAGGGCTAAAAGCAGGCGACCGTATAGTAGGATCCCGGCAGGTTTACCTTTACGAGTCATTAAAAGACTAATTATGCTGCTGGATTTCGAAATTTCGGTTTCGGACCCCTCTGTTTAATGATTAACGAAACTAAATAAATCCGAAATCGAACATTCGAAATCGAAATAAAACATGAATCGATTCATAAAAAATATTCTATCGTTCGCATTACGAAACAGGTTTTTTATATTTTTTGTAACAGCATTGCTGGCGGTTGCAGGATATATAAGTTTTAAAACCATCAGTATTGACGCATTTCCTGACGTTACCAATACATCGGTTACTATAATTTCACAGTGGCCGGGCCGGAGCGCTGAAGAGGTGGAAAAATTTGTTACCCGCCCGCTTGAAATTGCTATGAACCCGGCAGAGAAAAAGACCAGTGTAAGGTCATCCTCATTGTTCGGTCTTTCGGTGTTAAAAATTACTTTTGATGACGATGTAGACTATGCTTTTGCACGGTTGCAAATAAATAATCACCTTGCTGATGCTAATTTACCCGATGGCGTAAACCCTTCGGTACAACCGCCCTACGGGCCAACCGGCGAGATATACCGCTTTACTTTAACCAGTAACCGCAGGACGCCCCGCGAATTAAAAACAATTCAGGATTGGGTAGTTGAACGCGAAATACGTGCGGTACCTGGCGTAGCAGATGTTAATAGCTTTGGGGGCCAGGTAAAAACTTACCAGATCACTGTTGATCCCGAAAAAGCAGTACAGTACAAAATAACACCATTACAGTTGTTTGATGCCGTATCAAAAAGCAATATAAATGTTGGCGGAGATGTTATTGAACAGGCAGGCCAGGCCTACGTGGTAAGGGGTATTGGCCTACTGAATAATATTGATGAGATTAAAAATATTGTTATCAACAACATTAAGGGTACTCCAATTTATGTAAAAACGATAGCCGAAGTTGCAGAATCAGCATTGCCGAGGCTTGGGCAGGTAGGCCGCGACAAAGATCCGGATGTAATTGAAGGAATTGTAGTAATGCGCAAAGGGGAAAATCCAAGCGAGGTTATAAAAAATCTTAAAATAAAGATCAATCAGCTTAATAATAAAATATTACCGGAAGATGTTAAGATCAAAACATTTTACGATCGTGAAGACCTTGTAAATTTTGCAACTCATACCGTTTTGCATAATATGGCCGAGGGTATAATAATGGTTACCATTATTGTGTTCCTTTTTATGGCTGATTGGCGTACCACGCTGATCGTATCGCTCATTATTCCGCTGGCCCTTTTGTTTGCGTTCATCTGCTTAAAGCTGAGGGGAATGTCGGCCAACCTTTTGTCAATGGGTGCTATTGATTTCGGGATCATTATAGATGGGGCGGTGGTGATGGTTGAGGGCATCTTTGTTGTGCTTGATCATCGGGCGAAAGAAGTTGGGATGCAGCGATATAACACCATCAGTAAGCTCGGCTTAATTAAAAAGGCCTGTATGGTTAACGGTAAAGGTATATTTTTTGCCAAACTCATCATCATCACCGGCTTGCTTCCCATTTTTAGTTTCGAGAAAGTTGAAGGTAAAATGTTTTCGCCCTTAGCCTGGACATTAGGCTTCGCTTTATTGGGTGCAGTGATCCTGACGTTTACTTTTGTTCCTGCCTTGGCCAGCGTGCTGCTGCGGAAAGATGTTAAAGAGAAGCACAATGTATTTGTTGAATTTATCACCAAAAATGCTATGCGGTTTTACTCCGTGTGCTTTAAAGGCCGGAAGCTGGTATTTCCCATTGCTATTATCGCCCTGGTGATAAGCCTGGGTTGCTTTACGCTGTTAGGAACAGAATTTTTGCCTGAACTGAACGAAGGATCTATTTATGTTCGTGCAACGGGCCCTTTAAGTATATCACTGAAAGAGTCGGTTAAAATGGCTGATGAGATGCGAAATATTTTCCTGAGTTTCGGCGAAGTTAAACAGGTATTATCCCAAACCGGCAGGCCAAATGACGGTACAGATGCCACTGGTTTTTATAACATTGAGTTTCACGTTGATATTTACCCGCAAGATCAATGGAAGAGAGGAGAAACCAAAGAAGAGCTGATCCAGCGGATGCAGGAAAAATTGAAATATTTTCCCGGCGTTGATCTTAACTTTTCGCAGCCGATATCTGATAACGTGGAAGAGGCGGTATCAGGTGTAAAAGGCTCCATTGTAGTTAAATTGTTCGGCGATGACTATAAATATATAGAAAACCGCGAACAAGGCATTTTTAACATTTTAAAAGGGATAAAGGGTATAGAAGATTTGGGAATACTGCATAACATGGGTCAACCTGAATTGCAGATAGACTTAAACCAGCAGGAAATGGCCCAATATGGGGTTACTGCCGCTGATGCCAATGCCGTGATTGAAATGGCTATCGGCGGTAAAGCAGCCACGCAGATTTATGAGGGCGAACGCAAGTTTGATCTCCGCATTCGTTACCCTGAAGATTTCAGGAACAATGAATTATCTATCGGTGATTTGCGGGTGCCTACCCTGAACAACAATACGGTGCCGTTGCGCGAAATCGCAAGCATCAAAAAAATTACAGGAGTAAGCATGATCTACCGGGATGACAACCAACGGTATGGTGCCATTAAGTTTTCTATCCGCGGCAGGGATATGGGCAGCACCGTTAAGGAAGCGCAGGACAAGGTGGATTCGCAAATTAAACTGCCAAAAGGTTATTCTCTTCAATGGGCCGGCGACTTTGAAAACCAACAGCGTGCAACCAAACGGCTCAGCCAGGTGGTGCCTATCAGTTTGCTTATTATATTCTTTATCCTGTTTATCTTGTTTGGCAACTTCAGGGATTCCCTTTTAGTGCTCAACAACGTTCCCTTTGCAATTATGGGGGGAATATTGGCGCTGCTGATAACAGGTGTTAATTTTAATATCTCAGCCGGTATCGGTTTTATAGCCTTGTTTGGGATTTGTGTGCAAAATGGGGTTATATTAATTACCAAGTTTAAAAGTAATATTACCCAATTAAAACATCATACTACGTGGACATCTTTTGCAATTGCTATAAAAGCGGGTGTGGAAGATCGTTTACGCCCGGTAGTAATGACCGCTATGATGGCAGCTATAGGTCTGTTGCCTGCGGCTATGTCAAACGGTATCGGCTCTGAAGCATCAAAACCCCTGGCTATAGTGGTAATAGGAGGTTTAATAACCAATACCATATTTAATCTCTTCGTTTTCCCTATTGTATTCTTTTGGTCTTATCGCAAACGGGTTGAGAGCGGAATAGTGAGCAGGATTTAATCAACCTGAATAATACCCCTACTTATATATAATTGTTGAAGGCAGTGCAGCAAAGGCTGCACTTGCCGGAGACAAAAGCTTCTTTTTTGAAATAGAAGACTCGTTTAGTTATTCTGTTCGCAAACTAATTACCGGGTTTGCCCTTGCGGCCTTTATGGTTTTAAAGGCAATGGTTAAAAATGCTACCAGTACCCCCGATGACAAGGAAACAGCGAACATCCACCAGCTAATTGTAATCCGGTATGGAAACGTGTGCAGCCAGTTGTTCATATAATACCAGGCCAGGGGCCAGGCGATCAGGTTGGCTACCAGTATCAGCTTAAAATACTGCTTCGAAAAAAGCAATACAATATTGGCCGCACTTGCACCCACCACTTTGCGGATACCGATTTCACGTGCTTTTTGTGCGGTGCTGTAGGTTATCAGACCGAGTAAACCCAGGCATGATATAAATATCGCCACAAAAGTAAAGGTGCCAATCATTTGCTGCGCATGTTTATCCTGCTCATAATCTCCCTGGAAAATATCATTCAAAAAACCATACAAAAACGGCGTGTCCGGGTTTAATTTCTTCCAGTTTTCTGATGCATATTGAACGGCTGCTGTAATGTGACGGCCATCAATTTTGGCAACAATGGCGCTGCATCGCAGCGGGTTTACTCCCATTATGGCACAGGGACCTATTGCGGCATGTAAAGAAAAGTAATGATAGTTTTTAACCACGCCCACAACCCTGTAGTTATAAACAACCCCATTATGTAAATGGGATACATATTTGCCTATTGCACTGTAAGTATTAAAACCTAACAACTTTGCGGCTTCTTCATTTAAAATTACCTGTTTACCAAAATCGTGGAGTTCCATGTCCTCCTGCATATTGGTATTGGTAAATGCCTCCGGCGGAATATTGCTGCCAGCAATTAGCTCAAGACCAAGTGTTTTCAGGTAATTTTCATCAGCAAAATCAAAGAAAACCTGCTGTTTATCATTAATTGTTTTTCCCTGCGGATACAAATTAAGGTCGCCTGAAACCAATGGCGCGGCAGCAAGAGTAACGGATTTAAAATTTGGATTTTTTAGCAGCTGATTTACCAGCAGTGTACTGTTTTTTTGCGATTCTCCGCTATTCAGGTTCAGCACTAATTGTTGATCGGGGTCGAAACCTGTTTTCGCGTTGATCATATAGTGCAGCTGGTTCCAAATAACAAGGGTGGCAAATATAAGGCATGTCGAGATGATGAACTGTGATACGATAAGCACTTTGCGTACGCTAAACATACCTGATGTGTCACTTATTTTACCCTTTAATACTTTAACAGGTTTAAAGGCCGATAAATGGAAGGCAGGGTATAATCCTGCTGCCAGGCCGGTTATTAATGTCACGAGGAATAGCCACACGATCAAACTCCGGTTTTCCATTGCGAAAAATGACAACGACTGCCCGGTGAGCGTGTTAAACAGCGGCAAAAACAGGAAAGCGAGACCGATGGAGATAATCAGCGCACAAAAACTTATAACCAGGGTTTCTATCATAAACTGGTAGCGGATGGATGCCTTGCCTGCGCCCATTACGCGGCGTACGCCCACCTCCCGGGCCCGGCTGATGGCCTGGGCGGTTGTTAAATTCATGTAATTGATACAACCTAACGCTAATATTACCAAAGCAATTGACGCCAGCAGGTAGAGGTAGTTAATATTCCCCTGCTTGTAAGCAAGATAATCCTGGAATTCTAACGAATAGAGATGAATATCCTTAAGCGGCTGCAGGGAATTGGTCATATAATCATTGCCAGCCTTCATATCAGCAAGGGCATGCCTTAGCGTGTAAGCGTTTAGTTCTTTAAGCACATGCTGCAAGTTACTTCCGTGCTTTAGTTTAATGTAAGTATAATAATTATCGTTAACCACCCAGTTGTTATTGTTAGCCATTAGCTCCCTTATCTTATCGCTGTTGTTCGAAGCAAAAAATCAGCTTTAATATGGTTTAAAAAATCCTCCTTAAAAACCCCGGTGATGGTATAAACAGTGCCGCCGGCTTTTAAAGTCTTTCCGATTGGGTATCCATGACCAAAAAGTTTTCTTGCAAGCGATTGTGACAGTACCATTGTATTGGGCGCTTTGAAAGCGGTATTGCGGTCGCCCTGTAAAAAATGAAAGGAGAGTACCTTGAAAAATGCAGGATCAACCCAATAACCTGAATCTTCAACGAAAGGAGTAGCATTTTCTGCACCCTGTGCCTGCACAATTGTAACCCCATTGGTTGGATCCAGGCGGCTTACCTGCTCAATCTCCGGTATTTCGCTTTTTAAATACCTGGCATAGGGCAAGCCAACAGTTGGTGCCTTGCTGCCATCTTTAAAGGTTGAGGTGATGCGATAGATATCATCAGCATTATCAAAGCCTTTGTCAAAGCTTAACTCGTGCTGCGTAAACAAAAATACCAGTGCGCAGGATGCTATCCCTGCCGACAGGCTTAAAACGTTTATGGCAGTGGTTGTTTTGTGCTTCCAGATGTTGCGCAGCGCCAGCTTCAGGTAATTTTGGAACATAATACTTTGTTAAGGTTATATCCAAAAATACCCTGTTTGAAAATAAATAACGCTAACGCCGGAACTATTTAACAGTTTTTAACGGCAAAGCCGATGCAAATGCTAATCAGCTTAATGTTTATTTCCGAAACCAAACTCTTTGTAGGTATTTGGTACCTCGTCTGTGCTGCTGAAGGGAAACGTGTACGACGCCCACCAGCTTTCATAATCGGCATCTTTGGCTTTGGTTGGTTCAGCACGCACGCTGCGTAAAAGGTAAATGCCTTCACGGGTCATGGTAAAGTTTACCGCGCCATTTTTGTCGGTTATAAAATTTTGCGGGTATACATTCCCCGAGATGGATTTTATATAAAGTGATACGATAGCTCCCGCGGCCGGTTTCCCGTGAAACTTTACTAAGGCCGACATATCATCCCCATATTTCTTTTTATATGGATTATCCTTTAAAATGATTTCGTAATCATCATTCATCTCCTTTTCATAGGCGTTTCCGTCGTGGTTATCAACGGCGAACAGCGTTTTTATATAACGGGTATATTTTTGCCGGATCCGGAACTGGTTGCTGTTTTTTACTTTTTCGGCCAATTTATCCAAACTTTGGGCGGTTAAAAAGTCGGCAAAGTTATCACGCGAAGCATCATCCGTTTCAACAATACGGGTCATATCAATCAAAGCCTGGCCGGTATTTACCATGGCATAATCAACCAAAGGCATGGCGCTGTCCTTGGCAACTTTGGTCAGATCGGTTTTCTTTGATCCTTCAAACAGCATAAACTTCAGGGTGTTTTTAGGCTGATAGCTTATTTCCTGTTGCTTTGTAAAGGTATCGCCCGACAATAAATGCAGATTGAGCTTACTCCCCTTATGCAAAAAAAAGTTTTCAGGCAGGAGAAAAAAATCGTGCGGGGTAGCAGCCATCCCGATTATTGCGAGCGGTAATAGTATAAAAAGGAGATTTCGTTTCATAGTAAATTCTTTAATTCAATTATTACCAGGTTAACTGGTATTTTTAGCTTATTTAAGCGTAATTAATTATCAGGGGCTAATAAATAATCACAAATTATTTAGTTCAAAAAGCGCAGACCAATAAACCAATGAACAATTATGTAAACATACAAAGTTTTAAAAACTTCAGTAGTTTTACGGGATGATTTTTGACCGGAAAACCCTAAATAATAACCAACTGATTGATTTTTACAAGAAGTTGTTATGGCCGCGGCTGGTTGAAGAGAAAATGCTGATACTTTTAAGGCAGGGGCGCATAGGCAAATGGTTTTCGGGCATAGGGCAGGAGGCCATTGCTGTTGGCAGTACCCTGGCGATGGACGTTGATGAATACATACTGCCCATGCACCGCAACCTGGGCGTTTTTACCGCGAGGGATATTCCTTTATCCCGGTTGATGGCGCAATGGCAGGGCAAGGCATCCGGGTTTACCAAGGGGCGCGACCGGTCTTTTCATTTTGGCACGCAGGAATATAAAATCATCGGCATGATATCCCACCTGGGGGCGCAGTTGGCCCTGGCAGATGGCATTGCCCTGGCCGATGTGCTGAGCAAGCGCAAAAAGGCTACGCTGGTATTTACCGGCGAAGGCGCCACCAGTGAAGGCGACTTTCACGAAGCGCTGAACATTGCCGGCGTTTGGGACCTGCCCGTGATATTTTTAATAGAGAACAACGGTTACGGGCTATCAACGCCCATAGAAGAACAATACCGGGCCAAATACCTGGTGGATAAAGCAATTGGATATGGCATGGAAGGCCACCAGGTTGACGGCAATAACCTGCTGGAAGTTTACCACATGGTAAATGAACTGGCTATCAGCCTGCGCGAAAATCCGCGGCCGGTGTTATTGGAATGCATGACCTTCCGGATGCGGGGGCACGAAGAGGCATCAGGCACTAAGTATGTTCCGCCTCATTTGTTTGACCTTTGGCGTGAAAAGGACCCGCTGATTAACTTCGAGAAATATTTGCTTGATGAGCAGGTGCTGAAACCCGAATGGATCCCTCAAATGAAAGCAGAGTTCCTGGAGCTCATAGAAACCGAAATTGAAAAGGTATTCAGTGAGCCGGATATCATCCCCAATGTTGAAACGGAGCTGGCCGATATGTATAAGCCGTATAGCTTTCCGGCAGTTCAACCTTCCAATTCTACAACAACCAAAAGATATATTGATGCCATAAGCGACGGGCTTAAACAGAGTATGCTTAAGCACAGCAATCTGGTTATAATGGGGCAGGATATTGCCGAATATGGCGGCGCCTTTAAAATAACACAGGGATTAAGTATGGAGTTTGGCAAAGCGAGGGTGCGTAATACGCCCATTTGTGAATCGGGCGTGGTGGGGGCGGCAATGGGGCTGGCGCTGAACGGTTATAAAGCAGTGATGGAAATGCAGTTTGCCGATTTTGTTAGCTGCGGTTTTAACCAGATCATCAATAACCTGGCAAAAACATATTACCGCTGGGAGCAGCCGGTGGATGTGGTGATCCGGATGCCGGCAGGTGCCGGGACAGGTGCAGGGCCTTTCCATTCGCAAAGCAACGAGGCCTGGTTTACTAAAACGCCGGGTTTAAAGGTGGTTTATCCGGCCTTCCCTGATGATGCCAAAGGCTTGCTGATGGCCGCCATTGACGACCCTAACCCTGTAATGTACTTTGAGCATAAATACCTGTACCGCAGTATCAGCGGCGAGGTGCCCATCAAGGACTATTATGTGGAGATAGGCAAGGCTAAAGTGATACAGCAGGGAACACTGGCCAGTATTATTACCTACGGACTGGGTGTACATTGGGCCATGGAATATGCCGCCAAGCATCCCCACCTGCCTGTAGAGATCATTGACCTGCGCAGTTTGCAGCCATGGGATAAGGAGGCAGTGGAAGCAAGCGTAAAAAAAACAGGCCGTGTGTTGATATTGCAGGAAGATACGCTTACCAACGGTTTCGGCAGCGAGGTAGCAGCCCATATTGCCGAACATTGCTTTAGTCACCTGGATGCGCCTGTTATGCGCTGTGCTAGTTTGGATACAGCCATCCCGATGAACAAAGCCCTGGAAGAGCAGTTTTTAGCCAAAGCAAGGCTGGAAGAAACGATGGTAAGATTGATGGGTTATTGAGTTGGTCATTATAGTCATCGAGTCATTTGCAGGGAATCTTAATCAATTAACGGGTCATGCCGAATTTATTTCGGCACCCCATAGGATTAGCGGACTGCTGGCAGACTTTGCATGAGAGGTGCTGAAATAAATTCAACATAACATCGTTTATATTTTACCAATTTACAATATCGTTATGAAATGCTTTTTCTTATCTGGTTTGTTTATTTGTCTGTTTGCGTTATCGGCAAATGCACAAAAAGCCACGACGTTTAAAAATCAGCCTAAAGTATTTTTAAATAACAATAAGGTAAGCGTAATGCAAATTGACAGTTTACCAGCTAAAGACGTTGCGGGCAAAGGCGTACATAATCACCCCACTCGTTTAACCATATTGTTAACCGATGCTGAGGTAAAGGTTACCACCAACGGAAAATCCAAAGTTATAAAAGCCAAAGCCGGGGACAGCTTATGGAGCGGTGGCAATACGCATACCGTGATCAACACAGGTAACGCCGCCGTTAAAACGGTGATCATTGAACCGAAGAAGTAGTTTTTATTATCCGCGCGTCATTGCGAAGAACGAAGCAATCTCTACATAAGCAAATCAACGGACCAGTAAATTAATTAGTGAGCTAAAGCAGGCTGTTACCTCCGCAACTTCATTTATCAGTTTGACTTGTACAGCATAAAGATTGCTTCATTCTTCGCAATGACGATGGTGAGGCTTTGTAAATAAATAACCTATCTTTATAACATCACCTCTAATCTGTCCCAATGAAATCAATTGTGTGCGTGTTGCTTTTTATGGTTGTTTTAACCATGCAGGCGTGGGCGCAAACTGCGCCGTACGATTCTGCCAAAGTTATACGGGATGCCCGGCGCTATGCCCGCGGCTTCCGTCTTAAAGACCGGGACCTTAAAAAATTTAACCAGGCTTACTTTCCAGAAGTTTCGGACTATTTTAAGCCCACGGCAAAACATGTTCCGGACACGGTTATGCTGAAGGATTCGCTTTATGTTAAAACCTACCGCAATGTGGCTTTTTATAACGCGGTAAACCAACGTCCGGTTGTTCCGCCCCTACAGGATTTTGTGTTTCCGGCACATACCATCAACGGAACTTCGCGGCCGGAATATACCAACCCAACGGAGCAGTTTGCCCGCAAGGATGCAAAAAAATTTTCGTTGAGCATTGCTGAACTGAAACGGTTTAAAGCAATGCATTATCCCAACACCTCCGATTATTTCAACCCTACCGCACAAACAGCTTCCAACCTTGCGCTGCTGAAAGATTCGGACTATGTAAAAACCTTCCGGAACGAAGCGTTTTATAATTCGCTTAAACGCCGTGTGGACCCAATAGGGCATGCCTTTGTGGTGGTAAGCATTGTGGTTGTTGCCGCTACCATGCTGACTTTGTTTTTAGTGGCTATTTCAAGGGCGAGGTTTTATTAGATCAAGACCTTGATAAAAATTTTAAATAACTGATCCATTCGGGATTCAATTCCTTAGCTTGTTGCCTTAAGGTGTTAAATTGTTCCTGCGGAGGACTGAAAAGTTCCTCTATAGGGAGTCCCACACAATGAAATAGTTTAGGCTGTTCCAAAGCCAATAAAAAATTTGTTATTTCAGGATCGTATTTAAATGCATTGCATTCATCATTTTTCTCATATCAAAACGATAGCGGTTCGATCTCCACAACGTCAACCAATGATGAATGCGATGCAAGAAAGCTTTCAAAACCCTGAACATAAACCAGTTCAACGCCCAGTTCTTTCATTTATTAAAATTAGTTAAGCTGAAACATTTACTTCTCCACGTTGACCAATATGGGCGTTTATCATGTCAGACTCATCAATAAAGTGAATCTTGAATCCTGAATAACAGGCAGGACAGCCTAAAATGCGCAGAATTTCATTTGTAATACTGTGTGTTTGTTCGACAGACATTTTTGCGGGTACTGATACATAAACAGTACTTTCTTTTAATTTTTTTTTGGTAGTTGCCATAATGCGTTTTCTATAATTGTCATCTCCTCTTTCACCCTTTTTCGGTTTTCGGGCTGCCTGCCTGTTTTATGCCGGCTCATTAATTGCATAAGGATTTTCGGCTCATTTCATTAAAGCTATGAGCGCTATTCCTCCATCCTTTCATAGGTAAAGGTATTGAGCACCACAAGGCGGGTCAAGCGGTAAATTACCTGATCGTTAAAGTGTTACCACTCCTAATATTTAAGTGAAATTACGTGGCAGCTTACGTAATTATACGTTATGAGGTGACCGCTTTTCCTTCAACATCAATTGCGAAGTTTACAATGGGATCTTGTGTTAGCATGGAGGTTACCCAGGCTGTGGCCGTCCGCATGGTATAAAGATGCGGAGATCTGTCTAACAAAAAGGAGTAAATATTGCTGTCAGCATGTTTTTGCAATGTGGTATATCACCCATTTCCATGCGCGCAACTTAAAGCCGGTCCTTTTATTTTCGTTTTTAACAAAATAATCACTAAAAATAATTAATGATTATTGAAACCGTTAACTTGCGTGTAATATTAAGTTAACTTATAGCGGTTTGCCTTAAAAACCAATTGCTTAATTTTAAACAAATAGGTAACTTGTTTGAGACGACACTAGAGAAATGAAGAAATGGTTATGCTTTTTGTTGCTGTTTTGTACCGGCTGCGCACATCAGCCGGCACCTTCTGCAGTTCACATCGGCTTGGTCAATAACAACCATTCGGTTAGGTTTATGGGGTTGAACTATACGGTGGTCAGTGATATAAACAGGGACTCGGTACCGGATATATGGCAGGGGTTGATACCCGTTTTCCGCATGCCTGCAGATACGGATATGAAAGACTATCAGCCTGTTCAGCCCGGCAAATATCAGCTGCGGGACAGTTCAATTGTATTTACGCCGGATACACCCTTTAAAAAGGGACAAGTTTATTTTATACGGTATTATCGCTTTGAAGAAGGGCAAGGCATTTGGGATTTCGTAAAAAATAAAAAGAGACTTGGTAAAGCACAATATACTGATTTGATTTTTAAGCAATAAACGCTTGAAACTCCAAAAAAATTCATTATATTTGCATCTGAATTAAAAAAGAGGGGGCGTTTGTCCCCTCTTTTATTTTATCAATCAAATTATCATCCGGATAATGAATATTGAAAAAAAAGTAAAAGAACTGGTTGAAGAGAAGATTTCGGATAAGCCAAACCTGTTTTTAGTAGATGTAAAAATGCACGCCAACGGTAAGCTGATGATACTGGTTGATGGTGATACAGGTATAGGTATAGATGATTGTGTTGCGATCAGCAGGCATGTAGGGTTTCGTTTGGAGGAAGAAAATGTGATAGAGACCGCTTATAACCTGGAGGTTTCATCACCGGGAATTGATGCACCGCTTACATCATTAAGACAATATGTAAAAAATATTGGCCGGAACTTAG
This sequence comes from Mucilaginibacter sp., assembly GCA_029237615.1. Taxonomy (GTDB): domain Bacteria; phylum Bacteroidota; class Bacteroidia; order Sphingobacteriales; family Sphingobacteriaceae; genus Mucilaginibacter. The sequence goes on along the minus strand of JAQNCM010000037.1, from coordinate 1,081 downwards.
CCATTAAAATGGCCGACGGAACTAAAAGAGAAGGTAAACTTAATGGCATAACAGAAGATGCCATAATAATTGAAGAAAAAATAAAAGAAAAAGGGAAAAAAGCCGAACTTGTTGAAAGCATAATCCCGATTAGTCAAATAACAGAAACAAAGGTTTTAATATCATTCAAGTAAGAAAATGAGCAATATTAATTTAATTGATTCTTTTCAGGAATTTAAAGATTTCAAAAACATCGATCGTCCTACAATGATCAGCGTTCTGGAAGACGTATTCAGAAGCATGATCAGGAAAAAGTATGGCACAGATGAAAATTGCGACGTAATTGTAAACACCGACAACGGTGACTTAGAGATTTGGCGCACACGCAAGGTAATGGAAGATGGCTTTAGTGAAGATGATGACCTTGAAATAGAATTGGCAGAAGCGAAACTTTTAGATCCCAGCCTTGAAGTTGGTGATGAGCATATTGAACAAATAACCCTGGAGAGTTTTGGCCGCCGCGCTATATTGGCAGCACGTCAAACCCTGGTTTCTAAAATTTTAGAACTGGAAAAGGACGAAATATTTAAAAAATATAAAGACCGCGTTGGGGAGATTGTTACCGGCGAGGTTTACCAGGTTTGGAAAAAAGAAACATTGGTACTTGATGATGAAGGCAATGAATTATTGCTGCCAAAATCAGAGCAGATACCTGCCGACTACTTTAAAAAGGGAGATAGTGTAAAAGCGGTTGTTGATAAGGTAGACATGCTTAACAGCAATCCTAAAATTATTATATCCCGTACTGCACCGGAGTTTTTACAGCGTTTGTTTGAAATGGAAGTACCGGAAATTTTTGACGGGCTGATCACTATTAAAAAAATTGTACGTGAACCTGGCGAAAGGGCTAAAGTAGCTGTAGAATCATATGATGACCGTATCGATCCGGTTGGCGCTTGTGTGGGTATGAAAGGATCAAGGATACATGGTATTGTGCGTGAGCTTAAAAACGAAAATATCGACGTAATCAATTACACCAATAACTTGCAGCTATATATTCAGCGTGCATTGTCACCTGCCAAAATAACATCTATTAAGTTAG
>JAQNCM010000030.1 GCA_029237615.1 Mucilaginibacter sp. | reverse complement strand
TACAGAATTCTTTTAAGCATTTAACTCTTCGGGTGAACCTTTATGAATTAGTTGGTGATAAACCCGGCGATAATATTTTAAATGATAATGTTATTATTCAAATCGGAGATAAGCAAACCGGCAATGTAACTTTTGATCTTTCTAAGTATAATATCTACCTAAACAAGAATAGTTTAATAACCATGGAATGGGTTGAAGCCCAACCTGCAACCAGTAGCAATTTTGCCGTTGCGGCCGTAGTTTTTGGCCACACTTATTTCAGACAAGCCAGCCAGTATCGCTGGATTAAAAAAGGCACAGGATTAGGAATTAGTGTTAAAGCAGTCTATTAAGCAAATTAACGCTTGAGTAATGCAATCTAATTATTAAAACGCTTGGACAGGCGGGCTTTGCAAATCGGTTCTGCATAGTTCGCGATTGTTACTCGCCTAAAGCGGATCGCAACAACATTTGTAGAAAATTAAATAGTAATCGCCGCTTTCACCAAATAGGGCAAAATCTCTTTTTGAAACGACACAAAGTTTTTACGCACGTCTGAGTCGCTTACGGAGGTAAAGGCGAAACTGAATACGATGCTTTTGCTGCATTTGATTAAGAAGCGCAGACGTTGCTGGTAATTTTCCTGTTTGCGGAGGTCACTTAACTGCGAAAAAACGCTTACCAGCATTTCCTCCAGTTCGTTGGAAAGATTTTTAAGAAAGTCCTGTGAGTTGGCTGATTCGCGGATAAAATCCCACCCGATAAACTCATTACAAACCGTGTAACTGAGCCGGCAGGTTTTCATAATGAGAATATTTAAATGTGCTTCCTCGTCCATTTCTGGCGTATGGCTGTGGATCAGATCGTCAACGCTCGCCTTGATATAATCCATCAGCAACGAGTGCAAAACATCCTCTTTGCTGTCGAAATATTTGTAAATGGTGGCCTTAGCAATTTTGGCCCTTTTTGCAATTTCGTTAACGCTGGTTTTATGATAACCGAATTTACGGAACAGGTCCTGCGCGGCCCGTTTAATACTATCTTTTATTTTATCGGCTTCCATGTATCAATTCGATACAAATATCTCAAAATTACTTACATTTATACTATATGATCTTAGTGACTTTGTTGCGGGCGCTTTAACGGGAGTTCCGTCTATTAAAGAAAATTTTGCTCCGCTGCATGGGTCGGTCACCGTAAATCCCCCGGTATCAAGGGTTACTGCACAATTGTTTTGCGGCATATAGCTGCTACAACGGTCATATGCGGCGTAGCTGCCGTCTGCTTCACGGTAAAGAATTAAACCTGCTACGCCATAACCACTAATTAAAACAGCTCCACCGCGCGTATTCAGCGCACTTAAACGTGGGTCGGTTATGGAAGCCTGGAAGTTGACAGCTACACTGGGGATAACATCACCACTTTTGCCGCACGAAAGACTGGTTATTCCTATAACTATCAACAGTAATAATTTCTTCATATGATCTCTGCCTGGAATTGCTTCAAGAAACGAACGTCGTTCTCAGAGAATAAACGCAGATCACGTATAACATATTTTAAATTGGCAATTCTTTCTATACCCATCCCAAAAGCAAAGCCGGTAAATTTCGTATTATCGATACCGCAATTTTCCAGCACGTTAGGGTCAACCATGCCGCAGCCTAAAATTTCAACCCACCCGGTATATTTGCACATGTTACAACCGGCTCCCTTGCAAATGGTGCAGGAAATATCCATTTCGGCAGATGGCTCGGTGAACGGAAAATAGGATGGCCTGAAACGTACTTTGGTTCCTTCGCCGTAAAGCTCCTGCACAAAGTGGTAAAGAGTTTGTTTAAGGTCGGAGAAAGATACATTTTCATCGATATACAAGCCTTCTACCTGGTGGAAAAAGCAATGCGCACGCGCTGAAATAGCTTCGTTACGATAAACCCTGCCTGGCATAATAGCCCTGAAGGGCGGTTTGCCGTTTTCCATCATCCGCACCTGCACCGATGACGTATGGGTACGCAGGGCAATGTCATCCCTGCCATTATTTTTTTTAATGAAAAATGTGTCCTGCATATCCCTGGCAGGATGTTCTTCAGGGAAATTCAATGCCGAAAAATTATGCCAGTCATCTTCAATTTCGGGACCCTCAGCAACTACGAAACCCAGCCGTTTGAAAATATCGATGATCTCTGTACGGATCAGCGAAAGCGGGTGGCGCGAGCCAACAGCAAAGGCATCACCAGGCAATGTCAAATCGATTTCGGATTTCGGATTTTCGATTGCAGAAGTAAGGTTTTCCTTTAATTCATCATATTTTGCCTCGGCCAGTTGCTTAAACTGGTTAAGCACTTTACCGAAAGTGCGTTTTTCCTCCGGACCTACATTTTTAATCTGCTCAAACAGGTCTTTTATAATTCCTTTGGTGCCTAAAAATTTGATGCGGAATGTTTCCAGTTCGTCTGTATTGGCAGGTGAAAAAGCGTTGATCTCCGCGGTATATTGATCTATTTGAGCTTGCATTAGAGTGTTCTTAAAAATTGTTCGGCTGTTAAAACCGGAATGGTGGATAGTTTATAGTCTTTTATATTTCTGGTGATGATAGCGTCTGCTTTTGCACTTACCGCTGCATAATATTGAACTGCATCTTCAAAATCATTTATGCCGCTTTTTAAAGCTAAATCTATTATTGTTTCTCCCACTTCTATAATAGAAATAATTGATCTAAGCCCTGATATTAAATTCGATTTATTGACCCGGTCAAATTTATCAACGAAATAATGAACATTTACAAATGCAACAGATGATGTTACTATTTTAAATTTTGGATTATCAGCTAAACTGATAACATTCATTGCCGATAATTTAAATTCAGGCCTTTTAAGTAAAGCATCTAATAATATATCGCTATCAAGGAAAATTTTCTTCACTGGCCGTACTTTTCTTCCAAATGTTTATGATATTCGGCCTTGTGATCAAAATCAGATACAGGATTACCCGCAATAGTGAGTTGTTTTACCCATTCAGGTAATTCATCTTCACTTTTAATGCGAAATGGCTCACTTTCACTTTCAATCTCTTTTCTAAAAAAGTTCTCGGCAATTTTTGAAATACTGGTATTCCTTTTTTTTGCGACTTTTTTTATCTGATCGATTAACCCGGGTTCAATATTTAAAGTTAATTTCATAAAATTGATCTATACGTACAAATATAAAAAATCTATACGTATCAAGCAATGACATTTAATTCTTTCCCAACCTTTGTAAAAGCTGCAATTGCCTTATCAAGGTGTTCGGTTTCATGGGCTGCAGAGATCTGCACCCTGATCCTCGCCTTGCCCTGAGGAACAACCGGATAGTAGAAGCCGATCACATAAATACCTTCATCCAGCATTTTTGCGGCAAATTCCTGAGCAAGTTTGGCATCGTATAACATCACCGGAACGATAGGGTGAACGCCCGGTTTAATATCAAAGCCGGCAGCGGTCATTTTTTCGCGAAAATATTGGGTATTTTTTTCCAACTTGTCGCGAAGGTCGGTGGTTTCACTTAACATGTTCAATACAGCAATGGACGCCCCGGTAATGGAAGGAGCAAGTGTATTGGAGAATAAATACGGACGTGAACGCTGGCGCAGCATATCGATGATCTCTTTACGGCCCGAAGTAAATCCGCCCGATGCCCCTCCAAGTGCTTTGCCCAGGGTGCCGGTTATAATATCTATCTTACCCATTACATTATGATGCTCGTGCGTGCCCCGGCCGGTTTTGCCCATAAAACCCGAGCAATGGCTCTCGTCAATCATTACCAATGCATTGTATTGTTCAGCTAAAGCGCAAATTTTGTCAAGCTGGGCAATAGTGCCATCCATACTAAAAGCGCCATCGGTTACAATAATACGGTGACGGCAATCAACAGTTGCTTTCAGTTTTTCTTCAAGGTCGGCCATGTCGTCGTGCTTATAACGCTGACGCTGGGCTTTGCATAAACGTACGCCATCAATAATTGAAGCATGGTTTAACTCATCCGAAATTATAGCATCCTGCTCATTAAAAAGCGGTTCAAAAACGCCTCCGTTGGCATCAAAAGCAGCGGCATAAAGAATGGTGTCTTCGGTGCCTAAAAATTCAGCTATCTTTTTTTCCAGTTCTTTATGAATGTCTTGCGTCCCGCAAATAAAACGAACTGATGAAAGTCCGTAGCCATGGGTATCCATCGCTTCTTTTGCGGCGGCAATTACTTTTGGATGCGCAGAAAGCCCCAAATAATTATTAGCACAAAAATTAATTACCTGTTTGCCGCCCTGTACTTCTATATCAGCACCCTGGGGAGAAACAATGATTCTTTCTTTTTTATATAAACCGGCGCTTTCAATTTCGGCAAGTTCCTGTTGTAAAACCGGTTTCAGTGTATTATACATAAGCAATTATTTAAGCGGTCAAAATTAAGAATTAACCACCATTTAGGGGATTTAAATAAAAAATTAACATTATTAATAAGTTAAAATGAAACATTTTGCCTGTTAAATCTATTTAACACCAATATTATGAGAAGATCCTTACTGTTATTGTTTTTTCTGGCTTTATTGGTTTTTAGTGCATCGGCACAACAATATGTCTTATCAGGCCGAATAACCGACCACAAAAATACACCCATTTCATTTTCTTCCGTGTATATCAGAAATTCTACTTATGGCACAACCGCTAATGAAAACGGAGCCTATCAGTTTAAATTAAGTCCCGGTACTTATAATGTTATTTATCGTTTTGTTGGCTACAAGGAAAAGACGGAAAGAATTACTATAAGCAATCATGATGAGCAGCACAATGTTGATTTGACGGATGAGCCTTTCAAGCTGATTGAAGGAAAGGTAAAAACAAATGAAAAATATGATCCGGGAGCTGGTATTGTGCAAAAGGTTATTGATAAACGGGAATTTTATTTAAATGAAGTAAAATCTTATTCATCCGCCGTTTATATTAAAGGGGTTAAAAACATCACAAGGTCGCCCCAAACGCTACTGGCAAAAGGGATTAAGAAAGTGCTTAAACTTGACACCAGCGGCAGGGGCATTTCCTATCAATCAGAATCGTTATCGTCATATAGCTTTGAGCAGCCCCATAAAATAAAGGAAGTTTTTGCCGCCTCAAAGATTGCTGGCATAAACCCTCCGTTTGGCTATAACAAAGCATCAGACCTGGAGGTGAATTTTTATAACAATCTGTTTACCATTTATGCCCTCAACAGTCATGGATTTGTTTCGCCCTTAGCAAGCTATGCGCGTTTTTATTACAAATACAAATTGCTTGGCACTATAACTGAAGATGGAAAAAGGATCGATAAAATACAGGTAATTCCAAGGCGTAAAAGCGTGCGGTCTTTTCAGGGCAGTATTTATATTTTAGAAGGCGACTGGCGCTTGTACAGTGTAGACCTGTTTTTAACCAAAAAGGAAAATAATTTAACCTTTGTTGACACCTTAAAAGTGAGCCAGCAATATATCCCGGTAAAAGATACCTGGGAGCCCATATCTTTTCAATATCAGTACCAGGGAAGTGTACAGGGCATAAAATATACCGGCTATTACCTTGGGATATATAATCATTATAAAATTGACACAACATTTGCCAAAGGATATTTTAACGGGGAAATTTTGCATGTTGATACTGAAGCCAATAAAAGATCACCGGCTTATTGGGCGGATGTGAGGCCTTTACCTTTAACAACCGAAGAAGTTGAAGACTATCACAAAAACGACAGCATAGCAGCTATTCAACGTACCCGTAAATACCAGGATTCGATGGAGCAGACCAGTAATAGATTTAAAATATTTCCATACCTGTTAAAGGGTTACCTGGCAACGTATAAAACTAACAGAGACTCATTGTTTATAAATTCTTTATTGCAAACGGTGTACTACAATACCGTGGAAGGCTACGGAATTTATTTGAAAGGCACTTATTCAAGGACATATAATGACAACAGCTCTTTTAGTATCTCGCCCGGTTTTCGCTATGGTTTTGCGAACAAATTGTTTAGTGCCAATCTTCATTCAGTGTATACCTATGACCAGGAACATGCCGGAAAATTTTTCTTTGACTTTGGCAGCGACCTACTTGATTTAAATAATATAGGTACCCGCTCACTTTATTTTAATACCCTGAGTACATTATTGAGCGAACAAAACTTTGTTAAATATTACCGTTCGGAATTTATTGACTTTGGCTTTCAGCGGGAGCTTACCAATGGTGTTTTATGGATGGCTAGCTTGTCCTATGCTAACCGAACGCAGTTATTTAACATGTCTTATAACCATATTTTTACTTATAATGCGCTTCATTATACATCCAACAATCCATTGGCTCCAAACAGTGCTCCGGCTGATGACCGGTCCATACTATTTCCGCAAAACAAGGCGCTTATTTTGAATACATCGTTCCGGTTTACTTTTGACCAGCAATACATCACACGTCCTACCGGCAAAACATTCCTGCCATCCCTTTACCCGGTGGTAACTGTTAATTATCGTAAGGGTATCAACGGCGTTTTTGGCTCCGATGTAAATTATGATTTCGTATCGGTTGATATTACACAGGATTTTATTCCGATGGGATTGTTTGGTCACTCTGCATTTAAAGTGAAGTTTGGTGACTTTTTAAATGATAAGAAGTCGTATTTTATGGATTATAACCACTTTTTAGGTAACGAGGGAACTACATCAGACCCAACCTATGTGGGAAGCTTCCATTTTTTACCTTTTTATACTTTTAGTACCGATAAAGCGTTCATCGAGGCGCATTTTCAGCATAATTTCTCCGGTGCCATACTTGACAATATTCCATTGATAAGGGAACTGAAGCTGGAAGAAATTGTGGGTGCCAATTACCTTGGTGAAAATAAAGGGGTAAACTACTCGGAATTCTATTTTGGCGTTAAACGTTTAATTTATGGGATTGATTATGGTGTATCATACCTCGGGAATAAAAAATATCTGCAAGGTTTCAGAATATTTATCGGATTGAAGTAGGGTTTGGTGAGTGGTTGATTAATTGATGAGTGGTTGATTGAGTTGATTGGTGAATAGTTTAACATTCAAAACTTTAACTCAACAGGACAAACGCATTAAAATAATTCTGTCCATTGTCGCTCCAAAACAATCTACATAGAGGAGGCTCACTGGAACCAACAACTCGTTTTGTAACATTCATTTGACTCCGTAGGAGTAACCTGTTTATAGAATGATACAATCCCCATATTATGGTTCCTTCCTTCTTAACAAACTATTTAATCCAAACATTCCTTAAATTATTTAATACGTTGCCCTGCCTAACTCAACCAACTTAATCAATCAAATACCTATATTTGCACCTCATTTAACACTGTTTACAGCAGTATCAATGATTTATGGCAAAATATAATACACTACTGTACTATTGTTATTCAACAATAGTAGATGCGGAGCAATTTGCTGCCGATCACTTAGCATTCTGTAAAAATTTGGGTTTGGCCGGACGCATTATTGTGGCTACCGAAGGATTGAACGGCACCGTTTCCGGAACAGCCGAAGCATGCAAAACTTATATGGATACCTTGCATGCCGACCCACGCTTTGCAACTATTGATTTTAAGGTTGATGAAGTGGACACTCCTTCGTTTGTTAAAATGCATGTGCGTTACAAATCCGAAATTGTACATTCAGGTCTGCGCGATCCAAATATGATCAACCCACAACAACAAACCGGTAAGCACCTGGAACCTAAGGAATTTTTGGCGATGAAGGATGCTGAAGATGTGGTGATACTGGATGTTCGCTCAAACTATGAACACAACCTGGGCAAATTTAAAAATGCAATAACGCTGGATATTGAAAATTTCAGGGATTTCCCAGCTATGATCAACCAGCTTGCACAGTATAAAGATAAAAAAGTGGTTACCTATTGTACCGGTGGAATCAAATGTGAAAAGGCCTCGGCTTTGTTATTGCACGAAGGTTTTACAAATGTATACCAATTGCACGGCGGCATTATTAAATATGGTAAGGAAGCGGGCGGGCAGGATTTTGAAGGCAAATGTTATGTTTTTGATAACCGTTTATCTGTGGACGTGAACAGCGTAAACCCGGTAGTAATTTCAACCTGCTATAACTGCGGTAAAACCACCCATAAAATGATCAATTGCGCCAATCCCGAGTGCAATGAGCATTTTACCCAGTGCGATGAATGTGGAACAAAGATGGATGGTTGCTGCAGTGAAGACTGTAAAGCACATCCCCGCAAAAGGGTATATGATGGCACAGGTTACTATGTAAAAATACCCCAGCTGGTAAATGTTGCAAAAAAGACAAAACAGCCAACGGAATAAAACATAGGAGACGCAATACTTTGCGTCTTTTTCATTTTGCGTCTTTTTTGCATCTTACATTGTTCTGTATTTTTTCAATTTCAAACCGTATTTTCGTAAAGACTCAATACTTTGCGTCTTTACCATTATAACCTATGCGTAAAGCAATTCTATTTTTTGCTTGTATTTTATTTACACACATTTTGCCGTCAATTGGTGCCGATATAAAAAGCATCGGCGTTCCGTATGTGCAAAATTATACCAAGGCGCTGTACCAGTCGGGTAACCAGAATTGGTCCGTAACCCGGGATGAGCACGGTGTGATGTATTTTGGCAATGCAGAAGGGTTGCTGGCTTTTGATGGCAAATACTGGCAGCTTTATCACATGCCTAACGGACTGATCGTACGTTCAGTTGCGGCAGATGGAAAAGGAAAAATATATGTGGGCGGATTTGGTGAATTCGGCTATTGGGAAACCAATAAACAAGGCTTTTTAACCTACAATTCCCTTAGCAGGCTGGTGCCTAAATCAAATATTTCAAACGAAGAGATCTGGAAAATCTATGTGGATGGAGAAAAGGTAATATTCCAGTCTTTTGGGTCGATATATATTTATTCAAAAGGTAAGATCGATATTGTAAGGGCGTCCAAGCCGTTTTTATTCCTGTTTAAAACAAGCGGCCGGTATTTTGTGGAACAGGTTAATGCGGGTTTATTTGAGCTCAAAAACACTCATCTTGACTATATCACCGGCAGTAACATATTAGGTGGCAGCGGTGTGCTTTCTATACTGCCTTATGGGCACAATAAGTACCTGATAGGTACTGCCAAGAATGGTTTATTTATTTACGATGGCAAGCAAATTACACCATGGAACAACCGGGCTAACGATTTTTTAAAAGCTTACCAGCTTAACAACGGGGCGCTAATTTCAAATAAGTACTTCGCCTACGGGACCATTCTTAACGGAATAGTGATCATTGATTCTGCGGGGAATGTGGTACAGCACATTAATAAATCAGGCGGATTACAAAACAACACCGTTTTAAGCTTGTATACAGATGCCGAGCAAAATCTTTGGGCTGGTTTAGATAACGGTATTGGCCGTATCGAGGTAAACTCACCGTTATACTATTACTTTGATAAAACGGGCAAGTTTGGTACCGTTTATTCGGGTATTATCTTTAATAACAAAATATACCTGGGCACTAACCAGGGCCTTTTTTACAGCGACTGGGTACCCGGTTCCGGCCAGCTTTTACAAACGTTTGATTTTAAACTGATACCGGGCTCACAGGGACAGGTATGGGATTTGTCTTTACAGGATGGAAAACTTCTTTGCGGCCATAACGATGGTACTTACCAGGTTAATGGCAGTGGCATCAACAAAATATCTAACGTTAACGGGGGCTGGACGATTAGGAAATTCAAAGATAATTTATTAATACAAGGAACCTACACCGGCTTGGTGATCTATAAAAAGGATGGCGGGAACAACTGGGTTTTTGATCATAAAGTGGAAGGCTTTGGCGAGCCATCAAGGTATGTTGAAGAAGATCACAAAGGCCAGATTTGGGTTGGCCACGCCTATAAAGGTGTGTATAAAATTACGCTGAGCAGTGATCTGAAAAAAGTTACATCCAAAGCCTACTATGATAAGCGCTCTGGCTTGCCGGACAGTTATAATGTAAATGTATTTAACCTTGATAACCGGATAGTTTTTTCTTCCGATTCAGGTTTTTGCGTTTATGATGATATCAGCAACAAGTTTTATAAATACCAGCAATTAAACAAAATGCTGGGCACTTTTGCTTCATCAAACAAAATAATAGCTGCAATTGGTAAAAAATATTGGTTTATAAATCATGGCAGGGTTGCGCTTGCCGATCTGTCTGTTCCCGGTAAACTCACTATTGATTCAAACAGGTTTAGCATCCTTAACGGCCAAATGGTCCAGAATTATGAAAATATAAACCTTATCAATAACTCAATTTATTTAATAAGCGTTGACGATGGTTTTGTTATTTTAAATGATGATGATATCTTAATGCCTGATAAGATACATTTACCCGCTGTGCTGATCAGAAAGGTAGAAAATATTACTGAAAGAGTTTCTGTGATCAGTGAAAATGGGAATATTCCGGCTGATATTGAAATTCCTTTTTCTCAAAATAATATCCGCATTGCCTATTCATTACCATATTACCGGCAGGCGAAAATAAAATATCAGTACTATTTGGACGGATATTCCCGGCAATGGAGTGACTGGACAACGCAAAGTCAAAAAGAGTTTACCAACCTTAGCCAGGGAGCCTATAAATTTAAGGTACGGGCTAAGATAAATGATGAAAATGTATCTGCCGATACGGTTTATACTTTTATAATACTGGCCCCCTGGTATGCTACCCGCGTTGCGGCGTTTTTTTATTTATTGCTGATAATTTTAATCATTTACATCATTAGGTTCTATTACCACCTGAAATTGAAAAGGCACCAGCATTTTATCCATGAAAAGCTGGATCGGGAAAAAGAAGACTTCCTGAAACAGGAAGCTATCGCGAACGAACAGCACATCGTTAAAATAAAAAATGAACAGTTGCAAGCTGATCTCGCCAGCAAAAGCAGGGAACTGGCTAATTCTGCCATGAACCTGGTATATAAAAATGAGCTGCTGCAAAAAATAAGCGAAGAGATCGCGCACTTTAAAGATAGTACGGGTAAACAATTATCAGCAGATCAGTTGAGAAGGATCCAGAAGGTAATTGATGAGGGCATGAATGATGAGCGCGACTGGAACATATTTGAAAGCAGTTTTAACGAAGCACACGAAAATTTTTTTAAGAAACTCAAATCAGGCCACCCAGACCTGGTGCCTAATGACCTGAAACTCTGTGCCTATCTGCGTATGAATATGAGCAGTAAAGAAATGGCGTCCTTATTGAATATTTCTTTGCGTGGTGTCGAAATACGACGTTACCGGCTACGCAAAAAGCTCAACCTGGAGCATGATAAGAACCTTGTGGAGTTTCTCATTGAGTTATAATACTACATCATTACCTCTCATCTGCTATGTTTTCATCAATTGTAAACAACATGTTAATGTAGTATGTATGTTTAACACTAACGTGTTGTAAGCCGTTAATTATCAGTAAAATATAAAAAAACGAAATTTACATTGAGAAAGTCGTTTGTTCATGATGTAATAATGTAGAGTGACATTATTTGTTAAAATTCTATTAACTCCCCAACTTCGGAGAACAAAAAAACCAATTTTTTTAAATCTACTTTCTTAAAATTTTAATTAACCACTATGAAGAGAATTTTTACAATCTCAGGGTTAGTACTTTTATGCATCTTTTTTGTTAGCTCTGCGTTTGCACAAAACGTTACCATTAAAGGTAAGGTTACTGATGCAACTACAGGCGAACCTCTTATCGGGGTGAGCATAGCAGTAAAGGGAACCGCAACAGGTACGCAAACCGATGTAAATGGAGCTTATTCAATTAATGCGCCATCTACTGCTACATTAGCATTTACTTATATAGGATATTTAAGTATCCAGGTTCCTGTTAATGGTCAAACCATCATTAATGCTAAACTCCAGACACAGAATAACGAACTACAGCAGGTAGTTGTTATAGGATATGGCACACAGCGTAAAATTGACAATACCGGCTCGGTTGCATCAGTAAAAGGCGCCGACATCGAAAAACAGGCATCTACAAACCCGTTAAGTGCATTACAGGGTAAGGTTGCAGGTGTTAACATTACCAATAGCGGTCAGCCCGGCTCTTCACCCCAGGTAAGCATCCGTGGTTTAGGTACGGTATACGGTAACGTTAGTCCTCTGTTTGTTGTAGATGGCGTTTGGTACAGCGATATCAGTTTTTTGAACAATGCCGATATTGAAAATGTAACGGTACTCAAAGACGCGTCAAGTACCGCAATTTACGGTATCCGTGCAGCAAACGGCGTGGTTTTAATTACTACCAAACATGGTAATAAAGGTAAACCGGTAATCACTTATAATGGTTATGCCGGTTGGCAGTCGGTGACAAACCAGGTAAAAATGGCCAATGCAACCGAATACGCAACCGCTATTAATGAATTATATTCATACAATGGCGTAACACCGCCACTATTTAGCAACCCGGCGAGTTATGGAAAAGGTACCGACTGGTACGGGGACATACTGCAAAATGCATTTGTAACCAATCACCAGGTAGCTGTGAGCGGTGGAAATGATAAGTACACTTACAATTATTCTTTCGGTTACCTTGACCAGGACGGTATTGTAAAAACTAACAATTACCAGCGCTACACCATTCATCTATCCAATGATTTTACACCTGTAAAAATTTTAAAAATAGGGTATACAGCAAACGGACTGTTTGGCCACTCACGGGATATCAACGGAGGTATTTTCCACCAGCTATATGGCGCTGCGCCAACTTTACCTGTAAAATATAAAAATGGCGCCTATGGCGATCCTAACGATTACAATACAGGCAATGGAAATAACTACAACCCACAGGCTACATTAGACTTTTTTAACCAGAAATCCATGACACATCGCTTAACAGGAGATGTTCATGCTGAACTTTCTATTTTGAAAAATTTAAAATTTAGAACCAGTTTTGGCGGCGACATCGGACAGTCGGAAGTGAGAGCATTTACACCCATTTATTATGCTACTCTTGCTCAAAAGAGCCTTAACACAAATTTAGATGTTAATCATACAGAAACCCGGAATTGGATCTGGGAAAACACATTGACTTATGACTACCAGGTAAAAGATCACAAAATAACTGCATTAGTTGGTTACAGCGCCCAAAACAACCGGGCGTACGAAACGGATGCTCATGCCAACGGCGTTCCTTATACTGCGAGCGGCAGCCTGCATACTTCGTTTCCCGATACGGCTAAAACCGTATATTATCCTGATCCGGCTCAGCAGATCCATACCAGGGCCTTGTCTCAATTCGCACGTATAAACTATTCATATAAAGATAAATATTTGGTGAATGCATCTTTACGTCATGATGGTGCCTCACAATTCTACGGCAACGGTAATCAAACCTATGGTTACTTTCCCTCTATCGGCGGCGGTTGGGTTGTTACCAACGAAGATTTCATGAAGAACCAACACTTTATTGATAACTTAAAATTAAGGGGAAGCTGGGGTAAAGTAGGGAACTCTGTTGTTCCGATTAACACGTCAGTTCAAACAGTGTCTGCCGATCCTTATTTAACCGCAATATTTGGTAACCCGCAAATACCTTACCAGGGCGCAAGTATAAATACAGTGGTTCCTCCGGCAATAGTTTGGGAGAAAGCTGTCGCATCCGATTTTGGTATTGAAATGGGATTCTTGCGTAATCGCCTTTCTTTGGAAGCGGATTACTATAACAGAGAAACGCAGGATGCCATATTCTCAATCCCTATTTTAGCATCGGTAGGTACAAACAGTGGATCAATTATTGCAAACCAGGCAAGTATTCAAAACAGGGGATTTGAAGTGCTGGTTAGCTGGAAAGATTCTCCAACTAAAGATTTCTCTTATTCAATCAGCGGTAACATTGGTGTAAACAATAATAAGGTGTTAAGTGTTGTTAGCGGGGCTAACCCCATTTACTCGGGCGGCATTGGCATAGCCAATGGTGCTTTAGCTACACGTACTGTGGTAGGCCAGCCAATAGGCGAATTTTATGGCTACAAAGTCACAGGCATATTTCAAACAGCTGCCGAGGTTGCCGCGTCAAAACAACCCAATGCACTGCCGGGAGATTTTATTTACCAGGATACAAATAACGACGGTACAATTAACACAAAAGACCGCGTAGTATTAGGTAATCCTAATCCAAAAATTAATTACGGCTTCAATACTACATTTAACTACAGGCAATTTGATCTTACGCTCGATTTTCAGGGAGTTGCCGATGTGAGTGTTTACAATGCCAACATTGCATTCCGGTATGGCAATGAAAACTTTACACAGGATTTTTATAATCACCGCTGGCATGGGGCGGGTACCTCAAATATGTACCCTTCAGTAAACGTAGGCTCAAATGCAAATGCAGCACCTAATTCTTTTTATGTAGAAAGTGGTGCTTATTTCAGGATGAGAAACGCCCAGCTGGGATATACCTTACCGGGCAGTACGCTGAAAAAGCTTGGAGTGCAAAGAATAAGGTTGTACGCCAATGCCCAAAATGCAATCAATATTTTTGGGTATAAGGGATTCTCTCCGGAAGTGGGCGGATCAGTAGGAAATATGGGTCTTGATGCAAATGTATATCCTTTGTATGCTACCTACAACTTTGGTGTTAACGTTACTTTTTAATTTGAATAACGATGAAGAACAGTAAAAAAATATTGCAAATGGCTATAGGTATCAGCTTTATTGCGACGATAATAATTTTTCAGGGCTGTAAAAAGACCTTTTTAAATATAAACCCCGCAGGGAACCAGGCAGCAACGCAATTTTGGAAAAGCCAGGCTGATGCTACCTCGGCAGTTAATGCCATGTATGCAAATTTGCACGAGTGGACAAACATTGCCTTTGCTCCAATTGCCGTGGAAAGTATGGGATCTGATGATGTGGAAAAAGGAAGTACGCCAACTGACGCAGCCTTCATGAACAATTTTCATAATTTCTCTGCCAATTCTGGTGAAGGACAAATCTCTGATTTTTGGGGTGGTGAATATAAAACCATCAATTTTGCTAACCAGATATTAGATAACATACCGGCCATTAACATGGATGCCGCTTTAAAAACCAGGTACCTGGCCGAGGCAAAGTTTATAAGAGCTTATGCTTATTTCAGATTGGTAAGAGCATTTGGTGGCGTTCCGCTGCGTTTGCACGTTCCTAAAAATGCAAGTGAATATAACATCCCCCGTTCTACAAAGGCACAGGTTTGGGCTGCTATCGAAAGTGATTTAAACGATGCTGCATCGGTACTACCGCAGTCATACAGCGCTGTTGATATTGGTCATGTTACAAAAGGTGCAGCACTGGCACTGCATGCTAAGGTATCGATGTACCAGCAAAAATGGGCAGACGTGCTTAATTACACCAACCAGGTAATGGCATTAGGTTATTCATTATTTCCTAATTATGAGCAAATGTTCAGAACCAATAATAAAAACAATTCTGAGTCAATATTTGAAATCCAGAACATGTTAATACCCAATAATCCAAATGCATCAAGTTCACAATATTCACAAGTACAGGGGGTTCGTGGCGTAACAGGTGGCGGATGGGGTTTTAACGTACCAAGTGCTGATCTGGCAGCGGCATATGAGCCCGGCGATCCGCGAAGAGATGCAACCATCATTTTTAGGGGCGAAACAACTCCCGAGGGCGATGTGATCGCTGCGTCTGGAGATAACCCAATGTATAATCAAAAATCTTATGTACCATTCAGCTTGTATGTTTCAGGCTTTAACGAGGGGTGCCAGCAGGATAAAATAGTTTTGCGTTATGCCGATGTATTGTTAATGAATGCCGAAGCCAATAACGAATTGGGCAATTCTGGAGTCGCTTTAATATCATTGGAAATGGTTAGGGCACGTGCAAGGGCAGGTAACAATTTAATATTGCCAAAAATAATTGCAACAGACCAGGCTACTTTGCGTGCCGCCATTTATAACGAGCGCAGGGTTGAGCTGGCAATGGAGTTTGATCGTTATTTTGACGTTATCCGCCAGGGCAGGGGAGCTGCTGTTTTTGGCGTTCGCGGATGGAAAGCCGGAAAGAATGAAGTTTGGCCAATTCCTCAAAACGAGATCGATTTAAGTGCCGGCGTTTTGGTGCAAAATCCGGGTTATTAATTATTTTAACAGATAAAAAATGAAATCAATAAAAAATATATTTATAGCCAGCCTTACAGGTATAGCTATATTATTTGCAGTGTCCTCATGTCAGAAAGGTTTTGATCCAAAAACCTATGCTCCGGCAAAACCACTGCCATCATTTGGAGGATATAGCAGTTCAAAGGATATTGAAACCAGTAGTTTGGTAGATTATTTCAATTTTAATGGTTCAGTTACTGATAGCCTGGGAAACTTATCAGGCACCACTGCGGGTAACATCACATTTGGTTCGGGTGTAAGCGGTAAAGCCTACCAGGGGGCAGGAAGCTCTTACGTGGTTTTTGCCAACCCGGGCCCAGGTAAAACACTGCAAAGTTACACGCTATCATTTTGGATGAATAGCCCTAAAACCAACGGATTGGCAAGAGGAATATTCTCTTTCAATAACCCTAACGATTTTTGGGGAAGTTTAGATGTTTATTTAGATAATCCCGGACCGACAGATCCCAAGGGCGATACTTTATTATTTAAAGTGCACATGACTAATGCAAGTGGTGTGCCTTTAACAGCATGTTTTTTGAGCTCAAAAGTACCTAATGCCATCAATATCTGGACACATATGGTGGTAACTTACGACGCTGCAACATCTGTCATAAACATTTATCAAAATGCAACAGCTCTGGGCATTGCCGGCGTACAGGGATTAAAAGGATCAGTTGTAGGGCCAACATTGCCTGGCTCAGATCCCACCAAGACACCGATAACGCCCTATGGTGCTTTGAAACTGCCTACTACCGCTGCCGTTTTAGGTACATGGCAGTTTCAAACCAATCCAAGTTTAACAACTTCAGCAACCGCACAATCATGGGCCGAAAGTTATACCGGCTTGTTAGATGATTTTAGAATATACAACAAGGCGTTGTCGGCAGCAGAAGTTTCGGCTTTGTTTAACCTGGAGAAATTAGGAAGATAATATTATTTGAGTTGATTTAGTTGTGAGGTTGTTCTGCCCGTTCGCCCGTGGCGAACGGGTCAGACAGCCTCTTTTTTGCTGGTTACTTACAATTTAGGTGTAACACCTGGTAGTAGTGGGAATGAGAAGTTTAAAAATTTATTTATTACTAATTGTTATTTGCATGTTTGGTGCCTGTAAAAAGGATAATAAACCAGCTGTACCTGTGGTTACCCCGCCTTCTTCATTTAGTTTTAATGCATTAAAAGTAAATGGGGTTTACAATGGATTTAACTATAAGGGCGTTAACACTTCACCGGTAATACAGTTGTCTTTTACAGCCGCCGTTAGCCACAACGCTGTTGCAAGCGGTATCTCGTTTAAAAACAATGCAGGCGCGGTAATAGTATTCAGCGCATCTTATCAAAACAATGATAGCACGGTAGTGATCACTCCCTCTGCGCTTCAACCGTTAACAAAATATACGCTTAATGTGTCAACCGATTTAAAATCTGCCGCCGGTAGTAACCTGCAAACAGCCGTGGTTGTGCAACTTACAACCGCCATTGATACCACTAATAAATTCCCCGTTGTAACGGATGATCAGTTGCTTGATATCGTTCAAAAACAAACTTTTAAATACTTTTACGATTTTGGTCACCCGGTAAGCGGTTTGGCGCGCGAACGCAATACCTCTGGTGATGTGGTGACTACAGGGGGCTCGGGCTTTGGAATTATGGCGATAGTTACAGGTGTTAGCCGCCAGTACATCACAAGGGCGCAAGGCCTGGCGCGGATGCAGTTAATGGTTGCCTTTTTGAAGAACACTGCGCAAACTTTTCATGGGGCCTTCCCGCATTGGCTTAATGGCAACACTGGAGTTGTGGTTCCTTTCAGTACACAGGATGATGGCGCCGACCTGGTTGAAACGTCTTATTTGATGGAAGGGCTGCTTACCGCACGCCAGTATTTTAATGGTACAGGCACAGATGAAACTAATTTAAGAGCCGACATCAATATCCTGTGGAACAATGTGGACTGGAACTGGTTCCGTCAAAATAACCAAAACACATTATTCTGGCATTGGAGCCCGAATTATGCATGGTCTACCAATATGCAGGTACATGGCTGGAATGAGGCATTGATCACTTATGTTTTAGCTGCTTCGTCAACTACGCATGCGGTTCCAAAAATAGTTTATGACAACGGCTGGGCGGGCAATAGAAGCATGAAAAACGGGAATACCTATTATGGGGTTCAATTGCCATTAGGCCCCGCAGGCGGCGGTCCGCTATTTTTTGCCCATTACTCTTTTTTAGGGATCAATCCCAATGGCTTATCTGACGCGTATGCCAGTTACGATGTGCAAAACAAGGCACATGCCACCATCAATTATAATTATTGTGTTGCCAATCCGAATGGCTATTATGGTTACGGGAGCAATTGCTGGGGATTAACCGCCAGTGATATAAACGGCGGCTACAATGCAAGCTCGCCAACAAATGATGTAGGGGTGATAGCTCCTACAGCAGCCATTGCGTCGCTGCCTTATACACCCGCTCAATCTATGCAGGCCTTACGATTTTTTTATTATAAGCTGGGCGATAAAATGTGGGGGCCTTATGGCTTTTATGATTCCTTTAATTTGAATGAACCCTGGTTTACAACATCAGACCTGGCCATTGATGAAGGGCCAATAATTGTTATGATCGAAAACTACCGGAGCGGGTTATTGTGGAATTTGTTTATGAGTTGTCCCGAAGTAAAAACAGGGATGAAAGGATTGGGTTTTCAAAGCCCTAATTTGTAAATGCTGAAATTTTTATAATTGTTATAATGAAAAGAATAATCTTATCCCTTTTAATATTGATATCTACTTACTGCATGGCACAAAAAGCCGAAAAAGCAGAACCAGCTGATGGCGTTAAACCTGTTGGCATTGTTAAAAATTTAACGGACAGCGCTCTACTCGATGTTGTGCAGCGTCAAACGTTTCGCTATTTCTGGGATTTTGCACACCCGGTTAGCGGGCTTGCCCGCGAGCGCAGCAATGTTGCTTATGATTATGGCAACGAGGTTGTTACTACAGGTGGTTCCGGTTTCGGCATTATGGCATTGGTAGTTGCGGATCATAGAAAATGGATCAGCCACGAGCAGGCGGTTAACAGGATGCTGAAGATCGTTGAGTTTTTGTATAGGGCGGATGCCTATCATGGCGTATTTCCGCATTGGCTGAACGGCGTTACTGGTAAAACTATTCGCTTTGGCCGCAAGGATGATGGAGGCGACCTGGTAGAGACCTCTTATCTTTTCGAAGGTTTGTTGTGTGCCAGGCAATATTTTAATGCAAATGATAAGAAGGAACGTCATATAAGAGATATTATAAACGGGATGTGGAATGATATTGAATGGAACTGGTATACACATGAGGGAAGGGACAATTTATACTGGCATTGGTCGCCAAACAATGGCTGGGCTATTAATTTCCCCATTCGTGGATTTAATGAATGTCTGATCACTTATATACTAGCCGAGTCGGGAAACACGTACCCGGTTACCGCTGAAATATACCATCGTGGCTGGGTGCAAAGTGACTTTTTTAAAAATGGGAAAACCTTTTACGGCCACAAATTGCCTTTAGGATTTGATTATGGCGGTCCGCTTTTCTTTTCGCAATATTCCTTTATGGGTTTAAATCCTAAAGGTTTGAAAGATCAATATGCCGATTATTGGGAACAAAACACCAATCATACCTTGATAAACCATGATTACTGTGTTGACAACCCCAAGAAATTTAAAGGTTATGGTGAAAATTGCTGGGGCCTTACAGCCAGTGATAATTATGAAGGATACAACGCCCACTCACCCACAAACGACCTGGGAGTGATCACACCTACAGCTGCGCTCTCTGCATTTCCTTATACGCCGCAATATTCCATGCAGGCACTGCGTCATTTTTATTACGACCTTGGTGATAAGATTTGGGGCGAATATGGTTTTACTGATGCTTTCAGCGAATCGCATAACTGGTATGCAAAATCGTATCTTGCTATTGATCAGGGGCCAATTGTTGTAATGATAGAGAATTACCGCAGCGGCTTATTATGGAATTTATTTATGAGTTGTCCTGAAGTACAGCATGGACTTAAGAAACTTAATTTTGAAAGCCCTGCTTTGAAATAAATTGATTGATTGCGAGTTATATGTCCGGTTTCGCTTATAAACTTCGGAGTAAACAATTATCCGGAATAAGTGTTTAATGAAGCTAACTATAATCATGAAAAAATTTATTCCTTTTATATTAGCTGTAATTCTCGCATTTCCGATACTGGCATCAGCTCAAGATAATTCAGCGTTCGACCGCGGTTCCTATCATTCAAAAAGCGATACGCTGCCATACCGCATCTTATTTCCGGAGAATTTTGATCCTGCAAAAAAATATCCATTAATATTAGTGCTGCATGGTTCAGGCGAGCGGGGTAAAGATAACGAAGCCCAGCTTAAATATGGAACCCGGACATTTATGAAGGATACAATCAGGGAGAGGTACCCTGCCATTGTAGTTTACCCGCAGTGCCCTGCATCGGGCTTTTGGTCTAATGTGAAAATTGAAAAAGATTCAATAACCCGTAAAGCAAAGTTTATCTTTCAAACAGATGCCCCTCCAACCAAAGAGATGCGGGCTTTGATGGGTCTTGTTGAAGACCTGCTGGATAAACCCTATGTAAACAAACATAAAGTGTACATAGGCGGGCTATCGATGGGCGGAATGGGTACCTTTGAAATCATTCGCCGGATGCCCAAAGTATTTGCTGCTGCATTCTCTATTTGCGGAGGCGATAATACATTGAACGCCGAAAAGTATGCCAAAAAAGTTCCGGTATGGGTTTTCCATGGCGAGAAGGATAGTATAGTGCCGTATGAACACTCGGAATCAATTGTAGCGGCCATCAAAACAGCGGGCGGCAATCCTAAATATACGCTTTATCCGAACGATGACCATAACAGCTGGGACGATGCCTTTAAAGAGCCGCTGCTGATTCCATGGTTGTTTTCACACAGCAGGTGAGAGCAGGTGAATGGGTAAAGGTAAAAGGTAAAAGATAAAAGGTTGGGAATTCAACTGCTTTTAAAGATTTAACTGTAACATGGGTTCTTAATGCCTCGTTAATGCCTCGGCAGAGGCTACCTGTTTGTAGAAAGTGTCATGCACGATTTTTTCCCCCAGCGGGGCTACCCCTTTTCGACTTCCATAAATTAATTATCGGTTAAATTCAAGAAGCAATTACCTGGCAAAAGGTTATTCGGTCTGCTTTGGTGGGATATTCTTCATGTTGAAACGCGGTTTATAAACTGGTTTCTCTTCAGTATTTTCAGGAGCGGGCGGAGTACTTTCAGCTGTCGGGATAGTTTCTTCCGTCTCTTCTTTAGGTTTCATTTTAAATCGTGGTACGTAAGCGGGCTTAGGCGCAGCGCTTTCATCAGCATTTTCTATCGGGATATTTTCAGTGGGCGGAGTACTTTCAGCTGCCGGAGTGGTTTCCTCCGTTTCTGCTTTAGGCGT
>JAQNCM010000632.1 GCA_029237615.1 Mucilaginibacter sp. | reverse complement strand
CGGGGCCTGCACAGCAGGTTCTTCCGAGTCTCGGCTCCGGAGCCAGGTTTGCTAGCCCTTGCCGATCCTCTGCCCCTCCGGCATCTTCTGAGCCCGTCATGCGGCACTTGCAGTACAGCAGCTGTAGAGGCAGCCGCTAGTAGCGGCGAGAGTGTGTATCCTATCTTCCCTGCTCCTCTCGTTGTCTCTACTGCCGCCACGATGGCTGGCGGGCCTGCTGGGTTGGAAGTTCTGATCCGGCAGTTCGAAGCTTCTGGCACCTGTATTCGCGACCTCGAACTCTGATTGATTCGAGAGCGGGGCGATTTCCTGGAGCCGAACGCCTGGCTCGCCCGTCTCGGCGCTCCTGCTCACCTTGCCGCTCTCTCGGGCCGCAAGGACTATCTTTGGAGCTTGATTGCGCTGCTGTCGAGGGCTGCAGCTCGAGGCCGCCCTCTGTCGACAGTGTTGTCTGCTCCGGCGGCTGGAGCGGCGGCGGCAGCAGAGGTTGAGGGGTAAGTAGCCGAGGCCGCTCGCGAGACCTAGCTCCTGCATGCTCTCTTTGGCGCCTTCGACCGCATCCTGTACAAAGGTTGGGTTCAGCTGCGGCCGACCAAGGTCCTGTGGCTTCTCCTGTTCAAGCTCGGCCGCCGTGATACTGCGACTGAGCCTCGGAAGCTGTTCTACTTCTTCCACTGCGACGCTACGGTTCGGCGCTACGCAGAGGTCTACCACTGCTTCTTTGCCTACACTCTGCGGATGATGGGACAGCCGGAGAGTGAGAGACCTCTGTACTGTCCTGGCGAAGCGCTAGTGCGCGCCTGGAACGCGACGATTGAGGCCGCGACTGCCTTCTCGACCTCGTACCTGGACTACGGGTTTGACGCAGCCAAGGCTCTGCTTCTGGCTCGGGACCTTAGTGAGGAAGCGCTGTTTCGGGCCCTCGGCCTCGTTGCCAAGCCCTTGCTCGGCTTCCTTATTGAGGTCTTTAGCGAGGTCTTGTACTGCTCTGAGTACGACTCGGTCCTCGTCAGCTTCCTCCAAGTGCTCGCCCTCTGGCCTGACTCGACCTGGGAGGAGCCGTGGACGTATACGCCGAAGCTGAGCGCCGTGACGACGCTTGTCAAGGTTGTATACTACGTCTACTACGCCAGCCTCTGCGCAGACCGCGTCGAGGCCCGGATCTGCGCCGGCACTGCAGCTGCTGAGGCCGACCTTGCAGAGCTGTCCATCACAGAGGTTGTCGTCGAGCACCAGGCCTTGTACCTTCTCGAGTTGAGTATCGGCCGCCTGGGCCTGAACGCGTTCCGGTGGGCCGCCAAGGTGCGGAACTACGGGCGCACGATAGCTGTGAACACACTGCGGCTCGGCCACGTTGCGTGGGAGGCAGACACGGTTCTCTCTAAAGAGGTGCGGCTCGAGATGGCCCAGCTCTTCGCCACGGTTGCCCTCGCCCTGCAGCGCGCGCGGGAGGTCCTGTTCTGAGAGCTCCTGTACTCTAAGTCGTACAGTACTGGCGCCGACCTCGACTGCACTGCCACTACCACTACGACTGCGACTACGACGACGACGACGAGTAGTAGTGGCGGCCGCCTCGCAGTGCTCAAGCCGCGGCCTGACGTGCCGGAGGTGCCTTGGTCTGCGATCGCCGACGACGTGACGAACGCCGAGTTTGGCTACTTGCTAGGGACTCTGCTCCGCGACCTTGTCCCTGACAGCTGGTCCTGGCTCCTCCGGCGCGTCCTCACCTCGGAGCAGTCTGCTCTCTGGTTCTTAGGCTCGCCTCCGAGTGGTAGTGCGGCTGCCGAGGAGTTGACAGAGGCTGCTGCCTTGACCTGGCCTGACCTGCTGAACCGGAAGACTGTCTCTGACTACGGAGCCGCGATAGACCGCTTCCTCGGCGACCTCGCCTTCCTCGGGCACCTGACGGGCGGGCAGGCAAGCAGGGGTACCGAACTCCTGTTGCTGCGGCTGCGCAACACGCAAGACGGCGGGCTCCGGAACGTCTTCTACGACTGCGGCCTGGTCATGCTCGTGACGGGCTACCACAAGGGCTACAACCAGTCGGGCGCGACCAAGGTCATCTACTGCTTCCTCCCTAGGCCGGTCAGCGAGCTCTTCATCTACTACCTCTGGCTCGTCCTGCCCTTCTGGGAGGATATCACGGCTGCCGGGTCTCTCGCTGCCGAGCCGTCGCAGCTGTCGCCTGCGCCGTTTAGCCCCTATATCTGGCCTCTGGACCTGGCCACGCTCGGTCGCCCTATCGCTCCTGTTGCGAGCAGCAAGAGGTCGGCATGGG
The DNA here is from genome assembly GCA_029237615.1 of Mucilaginibacter sp. Taxonomy (GTDB): domain Bacteria; phylum Bacteroidota; class Bacteroidia; order Sphingobacteriales; family Sphingobacteriaceae; genus Mucilaginibacter. The sequence goes on along the minus strand of JAQNCM010000632.1, from coordinate 2,008 downwards.
AGGGCCTGCCTTTCCGGGCGTTGTGGAATACTGTCCGGCTCTCGAGGGCGCTGTCCGACGCCTTTTACCGCGGATCCGGCCAACGGATCGGGATCTCGCAGTGGAGGCACCTTAACAAGGCCATCACGCGCAAATACCTCCGGCACTTAGGCCTCGACGGAGAGGACGGTGGCAGCGCCGGTATTGGAGACCTAGACTCTGCGAGTAGCGAGAGTAGCAGCTCTGACGCTGAGCGAGAGGGCGGCGCCGGCAGCAACGTCCTCTGGAACGTCTAAGCCGGGCACAGCGGACGGATGAGCCGCAATGTATACGGCCGCCTCGTCGGAGAAGGCGCATTTGAGAGCTCTGAAGTGCGGGCTACCTTCCGGAGCATCAGCCTCGCCTGGCACCATTTCCTCGGCTTCGCTCCCGACCGGCAGGAGGGGCTGCCTTCTACTGCTGCTGCTGCCTTAACGACAACGATAACGACGATGACGACGACGACGACGACGACGACGACGCCGCCGCTGCCGAAGGGTAGAGGTTAGAGTGGTAAAAGGTCTCGCAACCGGAAGCGGCGGTCTTCTACAGTACACAACGTCTCGCAGTTTGACCCCGCGCGAGAAGTCCGCCTCGAAGCTTTGCGGAGGACTGACCTCCTGCACGCCTTGAGGTTGGTATACGGACCTGCAGCCACCTTCCGAGGCCGCCAAAGAGAGGCACTCGAGGCTATCATACAAGGTCGGAACCCTATCGTCGTTGTCTGCCCTACAGGCTCCGGCAAGAGTCTCTCGTTCCTGCTGCTGGCTTTCCTCTCTGCTGGCGTCTCGGTTGTCGTCGTACCGCTCGTCAGCCTCTAAGAAGACTTGTATAAGCGAGCGACGGTGATGGGGATCCCAAGCGTAATCTGGAAGCCTGGCGAGACCTACCTCTCGGCCTGGCTCGTCTTTACTACGCCGGAGACCTTCTTTACGCCGCTTTTTACCCAGCTCTTGCACTCGCTACTGTACAGCCGCCGCCTCGACCGCATCTTTGTCGACGAGTGCTACACCATCCTCGAAGGGAGCGACGCCTTCTGGCCGAAGCTGCGGGAGCTCGGGAAGCTCAGGCAGCTCGGCGTCTAGGTTGTCTACCTGACGGCCACGCTACCGCCGTCTAAGGAAGCCACCCTCTTCTCCACTCTCTTCTGGCAGCCTCGAGAGGTGACCGTACTCTGAGAGCCGACGACGAGGCTGAACATCCGCTACAGCATCGAGCCTATAGTGCGGAACGCGGCCGGTGAGGCAGCCTACACTGACCTCTGCCTGCGCCTGCGCGGGCCTTCTATAGCGATATAGGGTCGGCAGAGGATAAGGCGGCTATTATAGCAGCCTAGTCTGCCGGCACGCCTAAACCGGACCTGCTCGCAGACAGAAGGGTTGTCGTGACTACGAACGCGCTCGGCCTCAGCCTCGACCTCCCTACCATCCGCATCGTCGCCCACTTGGGACCCATCTATACGCTCGAGGCCTACAGCCAAGAGAGCGGGCGGGCCAGCTAGGACAGGCAGCCGAGCGAAGTGGTCATCTTGCCCGTCATCTCGGAGGCAGAGAGCAAGCGGAGGGCGAAGGCTACAGCAGCAGCAGCGGCAGCAGCAGCGGCAGCAGCGAGTACGACGAGGAGTGCAGTGAAAGGGATCGACGGACTCGGCATCTAGGTCTACGTCTCCGGCACGTACTGCCGGCGGATTGTGCTCGACCAAGCTCTAGACGGCCGCCGCGACCGCGCTGCGTGCGAGCCGGCCGAAGAGGCCTGCGATATCTGTAGCTGCCGCAAGGGTTAGCAGCAGCACCTCTCTCGTACTCTCAATACTACCTATCCGACGCCTGCTCTCTGTCACGCTGCGGCGCCTCCTCCTCTCCCTCCTCCTCGTCTTCCACCACCACCACTGGCTCTAGCTTCGGCGGCGGCTATAGAGCCTTCTTCTTCTTCTTCTATACTACTGAGCCTTCACAAGCAAGCTAGAGACGGCAAGCTGGTCTGGCTTCGA
>JAQNCM010000544.1 GCA_029237615.1 Mucilaginibacter sp. | reverse complement strand
CTCTGAGAGCCCATCACTCAGGCAGGTTCAGCTTGCGCAGGAAGGGTTTTGTAGCGAAGGTGTTGCGTAAGCGGCTGGGGAAGGCACCTATCACGGCGGCGTAACGTACACGGATGATCGTGTCCACCTCACACAAACAGGTGGACACGTGAACACTTCCGAACAAGCGGTCAGTATGATCCGACGGCGCCGTCACAGCCCGGAGTTCAAGGCGGAGGCGATCGGGGCGTGCCTGCAACCCGGCGTGTCGATTGCTGCTGTGGCACTTTCCCGTGGCCTGAACGCGAACCTGCTGCGGCGTTGGCTGGTGGAGGCGGAGCGCACGGGCACCTTGCCGGTGAGCTCCACTCAGGGGCCGCTCGAGAGCAGTGGTCACTTCGTGCCGGTAACGCTGTCCCCAACGCTAGCGGAGCCGACGATCCGGATCGAGCTGCGTAGCGGCTCGGGTACAGTGAACGTGCAGTGGCCGGTCTCGGCGGCATCCGAGTGTGTTTCGTTGCTGCGGGAGCTGACGCGGTGATCCGGATCGATGCGGCTTGGATTGCCGTGGAGCCGCTGGACATGCGATCCGGCGTCGATACGGCCCTGGCGCGCGTGGTGAGTGTTTTCGGTGTTGCCCGTTCGCATCACGCGTACCTGTTCTTGAACCGCCGGGGGAACCGACTGAAGGTTCTGGTGCACGATGGCTTTGGACTGTGGCTGTGCGCCCGACGGCTGCAGCAGGGACCCTTCATCCGTCCTGAGGCCCATCTGAGGGCGCGTATCGAGCTCACCCACGATCAGCTGCGTGCCTAGGTGGTGGGATTGCCTTGGCAGCGGTTGACTGAGAACGCTCGCATCAGCGTTCTTTAGGCTGTCAACAGCCCTCGCTATCGTTGTTATAGACTATATCCAGTGTTAGAATCGAGGCCCATGGAGTTGCCAAGCGACCTGGGGCAGATGAACACCGATCAGCTGCGGGCCCTGACCGCCGCGCTGATCCGGACCGTCAACCAACAGGCCCAGCAGCTGCAGTTCAGGCAGCTGAAGATCGAGCAACTCACCCACGAGATGGCTACCTTGAAGCGCTGGCGCTTTGCACGGCGCAGCGAACAGCTCAATGCCGTGCAAAGAAGCTTGCTGGAGGAGTTCATCGACGAGGACCTCGAGGCGATCGGGCTTGAGCTGAAAGAGCTGCAATCATGCTCTAAGCCCGCGCAGCCACCGAAAGAGAAGCCGCGGCGCGTGGCGCTGCCGGCGGAGCTGCCGCGCGTTGAGTTTCATCACGAACCGGAGCAGACCGTGTGCACGTGCGGTTGTGCGCTGGAGCGCTTCGATCAGGACGTGAGCGAGAAGCTCGACTACACCCCAGGGGTCTTCCAGGTCCATCGCCACATCCGTGGGAAATGGGTCTGCCGGCGCTGCGAGAAGCTCATCCAGGCGCCGGTGCCGGCGCAGGTCATCGATAAGGGCATTCCGACAGCGGCACTGCTGGCGCATGTGCTTGTAGCAAAGTACCTGGAGCACCAGCCCCTATACCGCCAGGAGGATATCTTCGCGCGTGCCGGAGTTGCGATCGCACGCTCGACGCTGGCGCAATGGGTAGGAGCCTGCGGTCTGCGCCTGGAACCGCTCGCGCTCGCTCTAAAGGCGGTTCTGCTCGCGCAAGAAGTCCTGCATGCGGACGAGACTCCGGTGCCGATGCTCAAGCCCGGGCTCGGTCGCACGCATCGAGCGTATCTGTGGAGCTATAGCACGACGCAGTACGATCCGATAGCGGCGGTGATCTACGACTTTGCCGACAGCCGCAGCGGTCAGCATGTGCGTGACTTCCTCAACGGCTGGTCGGGCAAGCTGGTCTGCGACGACTACTCCGGCTACAAGGCGCTCTTCGATGGCAGAGTGTTGGAAGTTGGATGCCTCGCACACGCGAGGCGCAAATTCCACGATCTGCACGAGAATCATCGCAGTCAGATCGCGGCTGACGCATTGGTTTTATTTGGCGCACTGTACGAGGTTGAAGCTCGCGCTGCCGAGCAGAAGTTAGATGTCGTCGGCCGGCAGCGCCTACGACAACTGCGCGCTCGCCCGATCGCTGACTCTTTGCGAAAATGGCTGATCCTGCATCGGCAAAAAGTCCCTGATGGCTCAGCGACCGCGAAGGCCATCGACTATAGCCTGGGACGTTGGGAGGCCCTCACGCGGTACCTCGACGATGGCACTCTGCCCATTGACAACAACTGGGTTGAAAACCGCATCAGGCCAGTAGCCCTCGGAAGATCCAACTGGTTGTTCTGTGGGTCGCTGCGCGCAGGGCGACGCGCTGCGGTGGTCATGAGTCTCATCCAGTCCGCGAAGCTCAACGGACACGACCCATATCGCTACCTCAAAGACGTGCTCGAGCGCCTGCCCACTCAACCTGCCAGTCGCATCGACGAGCTCCTACCTCACTGTTGGCAATCCCAGCCGGCTCACTGATACTTTGCCAGCACGAGCAATTCGTTTCACTGTTTGACAAATAAGTTGAAGTAGCATGAACCAAAACCCTTACTCGCCCCCAAAGGCGCCGGTTATGGATCCAACAACTGCTGAGCGTAGGTCCCAGCCGGTGACGGAGTCTCGGCCGACTGAGGTTGAGCGAGTATTGGCTGTTCTGTTGATGCTCGGTGGAATTTTTGGAATTGGCGTGAGCCTCTATATGGCCGCACTGCTCTTCCGAAGGCAGTGGGTCTACAGTCTCATCGCTGGGCCCCTAGTTCTCCTCTTTGCTTGGTCAATGTTGACCGGCTTTCGTTTATGGCGCGGTCGGATTAGTGGAAGGACATGGGCGACCATCCTGTTCGCAATGCAGATCCCGATCCTCACTTTCCCCGGTTTCAGTTACGAGTATTACACAGGTTTCTCGGTTAAGATTATCGGTGGTCATGTTGACAAGCCAGTGTCCATTTCCGTGGGCTCGAATGGGAATCTCCAAGTGCTCGATCCACGAGTCACTGATTCGGCCTACGGCCTGAATCTCTTTGGGCT
>JAQNCM010000492.1 GCA_029237615.1 Mucilaginibacter sp. | reverse complement strand
GAATGCTCACCCCACAAGCATGGCACCGCCCGTGCGGAAGCACGGGATCGGGTCGCTGTGCGGGATCCGGCGTTACGACCTGGCGGGTCCCACGCCGAAGTCGCCCGTCAGGCCATCCGGAAGTTCCCCGTCCGCCACGAGGTAGAGCCGCTGGGTCGCTCGCGTCATCGCCACATAGAGGGCGCCGCCTCCTCGCTCGGAGCCCGCCACGATCGCGCTCGGGTCGACCACGATGACGGCATCGAACTCCAGCCCCTTCGCGTCATGCGGGGTGATGATTGCGATGTCACGGGTGAGTCCCTGCGCGCCGATGCCGACGGCAGCACCGTACTCCGCTTCAAGCTCCGCGCCGAGCGCCGCGAGCCTCGGTTCGAGCACGATGACGGCCAGCGTGCCCCCGCCCTCGAGCGCGCGGTCGCGGCGCACCGCGTCAGCGACATCCGACACGACCTCGATCGGCCATTCGCTCGCTCGCACGGCGCGGGATCGCGTGATCGGAAGTCCGTGCGCGACCGCCATCCTCTCGGCGGCATCCGCGATCTGGCTCGGAGTCCTGTAGTTGACGGTCAGCTCCTCCAGTCGCCATCGGTCCCCCTCCGGCGACCCGTCGAGCAACGGGGCCAGCGCCGTCTCCCAGCTCGAGGATGCGGCAGCCGATGCCGCCTGGGCGATGTCGCCGACGATCGTGAAGGAGCGCAATGGTCCGCGCCGCAGCAACAGCCTCCACTGCATGGCCGAAAGCTCCTGCGCCTCGTCCACGACGACGTGGCCATAGGTCCAGGTCCGGTCGGCTGCGGCCCTCTCCGCCGTGGTGGCGCGTTCGCCGAGTTCGGCGAAATTATCGGCGAGCGCCTTCGCGTTGACGAGGCCCTCGACATCCATGTTCTCGATGGCTCGCTCGGCGTTCTCGATGTCGCGCCTGCGCTGCTGTTTGGCCTCTCGCTTCCTGGCTGCGTCGGCAACGCTGTACTCGCCAAGGTGCTCTGCGGCTTCGTCGAGAAGGGGGATGTCGGCGATCGTGAACTCGGCCTCGCGATCCCGTCTCAGCAGCGCGCGTCGCTCCGGCGTCCAACTCGGCGTGAGCTCCGCGAGCCACTGGGGCCGCGCATAGAGGTCCTGCAGGAGCTTCTCCGGCGTCAGTGGGAGCCAGGCCGTGTTGAGCGCGACGCGGACATCCTCTGCCGAGCGCAAGTCCTCGCGCAACATCGGCAGATCGGAGTCGTCCATCGAGTTGCCCGCGTCCTTGAGTTGGGCGAGCCATTGGCGAGACAGGGCGCCGAGGGCATTCTTGACGAAGGTCACCCTGGCTTCGTTGTACGGCTTGTTCGACTCACGCGCCCGATTGATCGCGCTCGAGACGAGCTGCGGATCCAGCGTGAGCCGGTCGCCATTGACCTCGAGTTCCTGCGGCAGTGCTGGCACGCGCTGGCGGGAGCGTACCGCCCTGGCGATGAGTCCGGCCATGAACGACTGGCCCTTGAGCGTGGCGACGGCCGGGGCATCCTCCCTGGTCGCCTCGACGCCTGGATAGAGCTGGCCGACGCTGGCGAGCACCACGCCGGTCTCGCCGAGGGACGGCAGCACCGCCTCGATGTACTGCAGGAATGAACGGGACGGCCCGACGATGAGCACGCCAGCATTACGCAGGCGGTCTCGGTGCGAGTACAGAAGGTAGGCGGCACGGTGCAGCGCGACGGCAGTCTTGCCTGTGCCCGGTCCGCCCTGCACGACGAGGACACCCTTCAGGTCTGAGCGGATGATGCGATCCTGCTCGGCCTGGATCGTGGCGACGATGTCGGACATGCGCCCGGTCCTCTGGGCGGTCAGGGCTGCCAGCAACGCCCCCTCACCCTGAAGCTCGGCGGAATCGCTGTCGAGCAGCGTCGGGTCGAAGACCTCGTCCTCGATGCGGATGATGCTGCGCCCCTTCGAGAGCAGGTGGCGACGTGCTCGTGCGCCGAGTGGTGTCGCGGCGGTGGCCCGGTAGAACGGGCTCGCCTGTGGAACGCGCCAGTCGAGCAGGATGGATTGCTGGTCCGCGTCGCGCAATCCGATGCGACCGATGTACCTGTGCACCGGCCCGTCGCCGTCTGGCTCGAGTTCGAGTCGGCCGAAGGCGAGTCGCTCGTCCACCTCGCGCAACTGCACGATGCGGTCCTCGTAGAGCCGCGCGAAGGTGTCGCGCTCCGAGCGTCCCTGGTGATTGCCGCCGACGTCGAGCAGGCGAATCGCGTCGAGTTGTTGCTCAGCCTCGAGCCTCAGGGCGTCGAGTCGCGCATAGAGGGTCGCCACGTAGTCCTGCTCGCGCTTCAGCTCGTGATCAACCACTCAAAACCCCTCGAAATCCAGCATTCGAGTTTAGTCGTGTCCGAAGGGGTCCGGCCGACCGTTCGCTGTCAGCCGACGAGGCTCAGCCGATTACCGGCTCGCTAATGCCGCTGGTCCGCCGGCTGTTCGCCCTGTCGGCGATAGTCGGACAATCCGTCGTCGAGCGGGATCT
>JAQNCM010000010.1 GCA_029237615.1 Mucilaginibacter sp. | reverse complement strand
TTCATCTATTCCCTGGTAAGTGTCTAAAGCTGCCTGAAATTCCTCAATAGTGAAACTTTCTTCGCTTCCGGGCAAACCGGCTATAATGTTACGCTGTAACTGATTTTTCTCATCCGTATTCATAGCCGCAAAGCGCCTTTCGGCCCGTTCTATTTCATTATTGGTATAATCCAACCTGGCATTTTTCCGTTTCAAAATAAACAGATCAAAAGCAACAAAGGCAGCTTTTTCAAAGCGGAGGGCTTTTGCTCCATCTTCTGCAGTAAAGGCTAAATCGGTGCGGGTCCAATCGAGAATTGGCATAAAATTGTAAGTGACTACAGGAATGCCACAAGCAGCTAAATTCCGGATACTGGCTTTATAATTTTCCAGGTATTGTTTGTAATTACCGGTTTGCGTTTTAATGGCTTCATGCACCGGCACACTTTCAACTACGTTCCAGATCATGCCAGCACTTTCTATAGTTGATTTCCTTTTTTGGATCTCTTCCAAAGCCCAAATATCCCCGTTGGGAATATGATGTAAGGCAGTTACCACGCCTGAGCAACCTGCCTGGCGAATATCTGATAAACTTACCGGGTCATTCGGTCCATACCAACGCATGGATTGCTCCATTTTAAAATATTTCATATTTGAATATAAAATGCTTTTTTAAATTATATAAATGCTCTGTTAAAAATGATACAAAATCAGCTGTGATAAATTGCTAAAATATTAAATAAGCACACTACTTTTTTCATCAATAAACAAAGTTGCGTTTAAATGTTTCCGTAAAATGGTAGATGGATATTTTTCCGTTATGGGCTCATTTAAAGTGTGATAAACGGCCTTCGCCTTTTTTTCACCGGGAACTATACAATAAACACAGGCAGCTTTTACTAAAGTTGGAACAGTTAAGGTTAAAGCGTGTGTTGGTACTTCTTCTACCGAATCAAAACAACCATCATTAACTTGCTGCTGCCGGCACTCCATGTCCAGGTCAACAATTTTAACAACATGCGGATCATTGAAATCGGCAACATGCGGATCATTAAAAGCCAAATGCGTATTTTCGCCAATACCCATACAAACAATATCGGCAGGCTGAAGGCTCAACAAATTTGCATACCTGTTACATTCCGCTTCCAAATCGCCTGCATTGCCATTGAGATATTGTACGGAACGAAATGATACTTTTTTAAATAATCTATCCCTTAAAAAATTACCAAATCCCTGCGGGGCATTTGCATCTAAACCTACATATTCATCCATATGGAAAGCATTGATGCGGTTCCATTCAATATCTTTCTTAATCAATTCATCTAAAAAATCATTTTGTGAAGGTGCTGCTGCAAAAATCATATTGACGAACTGTTTTGTTTTTAACAGTTCAGAAATTTTCTCACTTACAAGGTTTGCTGCATCTAAACCCATGGATGACCTGGATTCGAATACTTTTATTGTCAGGCTGTCTTTGTTAATTGTATGGGGCATTGTTTTAATAGTTATAGCAATTATTTATTGGTGTTTCAAAATGGGTAAGTATTTTATTGTTCAGGAAAGCTTGTCATTAGTTTTCAAATTAAATCAATAAACTTTCTGATAAACCACTTTCCCTTTTATCACAGTTGTATCTATTTCAATATCATCGTTAAAGATTACCACATCCGCATCCTTTCCGGCAACTAATGAACCTTTTTTATCAGCCACTCCAATAATTTTTGCGGGTGTCATGGAAATCATTCGTATCGCTTCTATTAAAGGAACGTCAGCCATTTTAACCATAGTTCGCACAAGCCTGTCTGCGGTTGCAACACTTCCGGCAAATGCAGAACGATCAGGTAATTTAGCAACGCCATCTTCTACAATTACATTCAGCCCGTTTTTTTTGCTGCCTAAAATACTGTTGCCGGGCGGCATACCAGCAGCACGCATCGCATCCGTAATCAACGCTATACGGTCGGGCCCTTTTATTTTATAAATTAATTTTAACAATGGCGGCGGAAGATGAATGCCATCGGCTATAATTTCAACATCCATTGCATCAATAATAAATGCGCTTTCTATTACACCTGCATAACGGAAGGCATTTCTTCGCGTTACACCAGACATGCCAGAATAAAGGTGCGTTGCCAGCGTATATCCGTTCTCAAAAGCGTCAACCACTTCTTCATAAATAGCATCGGTATGCGCTATTGCCGGCAATACGCCTTTTGATAACAGATACTTACCGAACTCAATTGCGCCTTTTAGCTCCGGAGCCGCGCTCCAGCGCTTAATAACTGAAGTGCCGGATAATATTTCCCGGTATTCTTCCGGATCAGGATCGCGGATATAACGTGGGTCTTGTGCCCCGCGCTGGTTCATGGCGAAATACGGTCCTTCTAAATGCAAACCCAGGAATTGAGCTCCGGAGCTGTTTTTTTCATCTGCCAGCTTATATGTTTCTATTGTTGTCAGTAAATCTTCTTTTCCGCTTGATAAAGTTGTTGGCAACATAGCTGTGGTGCCATATTTAGCGTGGATTTTTGCAATTTCTAAAAAGCCGGCCTCAGAGCCATCCATAAAATCATGTCCGCCACCACCATGTATATGCAGGTCAATAAAGCCAGGAGCTATAAATTTACCCTTTGCATCTATTTCTGTTGCTCCTTCAATTTCTATGTTTCCGGCAGTAACTTCCACAATTATTCCATCTTTGATTAAGATCGTTCCATCAGGAATTATTCGGTATGGAGTAATGATCTTACCGTTAAATATTTTTATCATTTATCTAAATGTTTCAAATAATATCATTAAAAATAATTTCGTGTACGTACACGAAATTACAAATTTTTATTATTTATCCAAATTGATTGAAAATATTTTCTTTAAATAATGAAATATTTGCGATGACTAAAGCCATTAAACCCTCAAGGTAGTGTATGGATACTAAGACCTGCTTCTATGTATGCCGCAGCGGATATTTTTTTGTTTCACTCCTACCAGGAAAATCGTCCGTTGGCACCGCTTCAATCTGCCGCCTCCGGTCTTCCGGTGATATTCAGGGATATCCCGGAGTATAAAAGCCTTTTCACTTTGCCCTATTTAAAAGCGGCTACAATTAATGAATTTATCGGGTATGACCAGCAGGCTTTTAAACGACGAAGACTATTATAATCAGGTAGTTTACCAGTCCAAACAACTGATCAGTTTATTTGACAAGGAAATAATAAAAAATAAGTTCACAGCGCTTTACAAACATCTACTTGACAGTTACCCGGAAGCAGGACCCTCAGTCCGTGAAGTGTCATATCCTCCAAAAAAACGTTTTGAATATGACCTGACCCCTATCTCAAATCACTACAATACAGTAGAAGTACAGCAGATTAGAAGACAGGGATAAAAGGCCCCAATAAAAAGTGAACCAAAGTCTGTGGATATTGCATTGGATGTTATAACGGTGTTTTAATCAACAGCTTTATCAATGATAGATACGATGACCGTATCCAGATCCTGTGCTGCGGTTTGGAGGTATTCCAGAATTTCTTTGTTAGATGTTCCTCCAATTGTTTCGATATCAAACAGTTGCGTTAATCCTAAAATGTTTGCAAGCGGGCGCCTGATTTCGTGCGCATTGATCATTGCAATTTCATTAAGACGTTCATTTTGCTTCATTATATGCAGTTCATTTTGTTTCAGCTTGGTAATGTCCTGCATAACGCCTATCATACGCACTCCAAGGCCGTTTTCATCCCGTATAACAATCCCTTTATCCAGCACGAACGCATAGTCACCATCTGCTTTTCTGAAACGATATTCCTGGGTCCAATTTATCATTGTACCGTATCTAACCTGATCGGTATAGAGTACTACTCTTTCCCGGTCATCCGGGTGCACATGCTCAAAATAAAATGGCAGATTATCATAATTAATGCCCGGTGTGTGACCGAATAATTTATTAATGTTATTTGAATAATACACTGCATTGGTTTCTAAATTCCAGTCCCAAATAACATCAGAGGTGGCCTCTGTAACATATTCAAATCTTTCATTACTTATTTTTAAAGAATGCTCCCGATGATAACTTTCCAAAATTACCTGTAAAATATGCCCGGCCCGCTTCAGAGTGTTTTCTTCCCTTTCAGACGGAGATTTTATTTTCAGGTAATATCCTGCAAAAGTTGCCGCTACATTGTTGCCACTATCCAGAATAGGATATGACCAGCATGTTTTTAAGTGGTATTGATCCGCAATATCTTTAAAATCTTCCCAACGAATATCATTTAAAATATCAGTCACGATTATTTTTTGTTTCAAAAAGGCAGCTGTGCCACATGAACCCTGGTTGTTGCCTATATCAATCCCATCAACGGCTTCCAGGTAGTCTTTGGGCAAACTCGGCGCAGCCAGGTTAAATAACTTATTACCTCTGTTTTCCTGAATTGAACACAGCATCCCGGGATGAAGAGTCTCGATTTCTGACAAATAATTTCCGATCATTTCACTTAGACTTTTGTCATTTCTGGCGCTCGTTTCCAGGATATTTTTTTCCAGCACATCAAGTTCATGGTAATAACGGCTTTCGGTGATATCATCTGCCAGGATCAGTGTTACCTTTTTCCCGTTATAATGCATCAAATGACCACTAACATCCATATACATAATTTCCCCATTTTTCTTTTTGTGTTTCCATACGCCTTTATGAATTTTCCCATAAGATTCTTCTGTTTTTACAAGTTTTTCAAGAAGTGGCACTTCCTCTGAAGGGCGTATATCCTTTATGCTTAATTGTAAAAATTCTTCCCTGGTATAACCGTATTTGGCCAATGCCTCTTCATTACAATCAATGATCTGCAATGTCTCAAAATCCCATACCCATATGGGTAACGGACTGTTTTCAAACAGGTATTTATATTTTTTTTCGGATTCAATCAATGCATCTTCATTTTCCTTCCGTTCAGTTGCGTCACGGGCTATAGCATACCTGATTTTTCCCTCAGGGTCCCACCGGGCAGACCAGATTAAAGGAATCAACGCGCCATCTTTACGTACATAGCGGTTTTCATAATTTGTCATTTCGTGACCTGACATGACCTTGTCAGCCATCTGCTTTGTTTTTTCCAGGTCATCCGGGTAGATATAATCAAACAGCGTATGTCCGATAAGTTCGTCAGGCTTATATCCAAGAATTGTCTCCGAAGCGGCACTAACGCTTAAAATAAGCCCCTTTTCGTCAATAGAACAGATCATATCCAATGAGGAGTCCAATATTTTTTCAAGCTTCGCTTTGGCAGCCTCCAGCGCCAGCAGGTTCAGGGTTTCCGCAGTAATATCTTTTGAATAACAAGCAACACAGAAAACAACATTTTTGTCATTTAACATTGGGCTTAAAGAGATCAGGCCGTATTCCATTGACTGTTTCACAGGATTATAATGCTGATCTTTGACTGTAAACTGCTCCCCTTTTAATGCACGTTGATAGTATAGTTCCCATTTTGATAATTGTTCTGCTCCAAACTCTTCAATTAATGCATAATCTCCTTCCTTTATAACCTTACCGGTGAGAATTTTCATTATTTCCAGAAAAGAACGATTTGCAGTAAGTATATTCAGATTAGTATCAACAGACCACATCATATCTTGTGTTTCTGACTTTTCAAATTCAGTGACCGTATTCGCCTTCTTTTTCAAATTCATGTTATACTTTAACTTATGGTGTTGTTTTTTAAATTAATTATTATGCTTTAACTTTTAACTTTACCTGATTAAAGGGCTGATGGGAGATCGGGCGAATGCCTACAAAACATCACTGGTGCCCAATTTTTCATTTCTGATCCTGGTGCCAGGAAACAACGACAGGTAAATTAAAACAGGGCGATTGCCAGCCCGTTGGTTACTTATTATAAATGCTCATTTCTTAACTCCAAATTATAATCTGCCGTTTCATTAAGACCAATAAGAAATTGAATAGCCTTGTTAAGGGCCATACCCGCGGTATCCAAAATGAAATTCATCAACCAAAAATGATGGGTCACTCCTTCGAAACAATTAAAGTTAACGGTGATACCCTCTCTTTTTAAGTGTTCGGCATAAAACCCGGCTTCGTCCTGTAAGGGATCATAGGCCGCTGTAAAAATAAGCGTCGGAGGGACGTGCGATACGCTTCTTGCCAACAGAGGAGAAACAAATTCGCTGAATCTATGGTTGGAATTACCCATGTAAGTTTTCCAGCTTTCAAGTATATGTTCTTTAGAGAGAAGATACCCTTTTCCGAATGCACGGAAAGAAGGCGAATCAAAAAGATAGTACAGTGCCGGGCATATCAGCAACTGGCCGAAAAGCTTAATTTTTCGTTTCTGATGCAGCATATGAATCAAGCCGGCCGCAATGTTTCCGCCAGCATTATCCCCGCCAACAACTATTTTTTTAGCATCTATGCCATAACCAGAACCCTGGTTATTAATCCAGTCTACTACTTCGACGCCCTGGTATAACGGAATTGGATAACAATACTCCGGGGCAAGTGCGTAATCAACAGAAATAACTACATAATTACTTTCAGCGGCAATTGTACTGCAAACAGCATCACAGGTTTGCAGATCTCCGGCTACCCAGTTCCCCCCATGAAAATAGACCAGTACCGGTCTCAGGTCAGGCAGATCCCGTTGATATATTCTGATGTTGAATTCAGGTATCTGTATGTCGGTTGGAATAATTTCCAGGTTTTGTATATATACAGGTTTTGTCTCTGAATAAGAAACAGCGCTGATAAAATCACTAAAAAGCATCCGGTAGGCCGCAATGTCAGAACAAACGCTATCATCCTCATTGTACTTCGTATAGAGAAGTTCTGCGATAACGGGGTGTAATTTTGTGTTGATCATATTTATAACAATCTTCCGGGTGTTGGCTTAAACAAATAGCTATCAGGGCTTATTTAATATAGATACTGCATGTTTTTGTCCGGCAGTATCCGGGTAGAAGTAATGTTTTAAATGTAAATCCAACCTTTAAGGCAGCATTAGTTATCCGGCTGCTCCAGTGACCATCGCAGAACCCGCCGGACTAAACTCAACTTATGAATAGTCAGCAATAGACTTCATAGCCTGAAGGATTTGATCTCGTGGGATATGCTTATCGCTTCTCCTACAATTTCCTTGCTGGTGCCTCACAATAAACGGGCGCTGTATCAATAATTACTTCAAACCAATTAAAATCCCCTATAGGATTAATAACATCCTTTTTTTCTGTGCCTCCCACATACGGCTTCCGATCCCCTACGCACCAAATGTCACTTTTGAAAGCTGTAAGTCAGCCCCTTTTTGCGGTATTTCATCATAATGTTATTTGAAATACCTCTATTTTGAAATCGCCGCAATAGAATATTTTTATAGAATTATACGATGAGTCTGTTAGTGACAGAAACAAAGGAACGACAAATGGTCATTCGTATATACAACTTCCTAAATAGTTAGCCCCTCATTAAAAGGTTAGCGATGTTATACAGACAATTAAGTTCAATCAATTATTATAATCAATCATTTCTGTAAGAAAAACTGCATCAAAGGAGCTGTTAAATCTATTAAGTGAACGATGGACAACCGAAGTTGTTGTTTAGCATTAAGATAGTAACAACAAATTTACCTGTTTAACGGCTATAGCGTTACCGCAAATTCCCGGTAGTTGATTATAAGCTTGCCTTGCCGGGAAAATGGCAGACCACCCTACCACCTGTATTGGAAATGTGTTTTAGGACTACGTACGATGCGCGGAAACTTAGACCAGCGAAGTAAATTTATGAGGTACTAATTCGATAATTAGGTTTAGCCGGATTTTGTTCAGGGCAAACGCATTAAAATAATTTAAGGAATGTTTGGATTAAATAGTTGGTTTAAGGAGGCTCCAATGGAGCCATAATATCGGGCTTGTGTCTGTATCGTCCTAAAAAAAGTTTACAAGTTTTAGAATAATCCTGTTATGTATTTACAGGTTGAATAATGTCCTGAAATGGGTTTACAATTTTACGGTTTTTATTATAGTAGTTCTTCCATAGTTTTTCTGTTGTTAGATTTTTTTCATGTACCAATTCGGGGGTTAACAGGCCAATGCTAAAGTGTGGTCTTTGCTCATTGTAAAGTTTGACCGCATGATCAAGGAGTTCCTTAGCTTGTTGTTTATTTTCAGGTTTATCATGCTTAAGATATTCTTCTTTTAATATCCCGTTCATCCGTTCGGCAATAGCATTTTCCAAAGGGTCTCCATTTTCCGTCATACTTATTAATATCTTTTTATCCTGCAATAGCTTTACATAATTTTCACTGCAATATTGTACGCCCCGGTCTGAATGATGGGTCAAGGGGGTTTCTAAACATGTCGGTAATTGTTTTAAAGCCATTTTTAATGCCACTACCGTTTCTACACTTTCCAGTGTTTCGGCCAGATGATATCCTACAATCTTATGCGAGTACGCATCTGTGATTAAGCTGATATACAGGTAATCCCCGGATACTTTCCAGTAGGTAATATCACTGACCCATAGCTGGTTAACCCGATTAACTTCCATGTTTCTGATCAAATTGGGCCATTTCCTTAACCAATGTTTTGACCAGGTAGTTATATGCTTTCTGCGCCGTTTTTTCACCTGTAACCCATTGGCAGCTAAAAGATCAAACAGGGCATCCCGGCCCATTTTTATCTGGTGATCAAGTAAAAACGGGTACAGCTTTTCATATAGTTTTCTTCCACCCATCACCCGATGATCTTTCCGCAGGGCAATAACTTGCTGCAGAACAAGGTCCTCCTCTATTCCCGTGGCTTCCTGCTGCCAGAAATGCTGGTAGTAAGCCTGACGGGTCATACCAAGTAACCGACACAAACGCACAAGGCTTACCCTGGCGTACATGTCCTTCATTTCATGGATTACCTGGTATTGGGCTTTTTTCGGATCGGTACATTGTACTCTTTCTCGGCAATATCGATTATTCGCCTGTATGCTTCCGAGCGAAGCTGCTCATCCTCCAGTAGGCGCTCAAGTTCTTTGATGCGCTGGTCCTGCGATTCAATGGATAACGGGTTGGCTTTATTTGCTTTTTTTGAAGGCAAGGATAACGGTTTTACTGGAGGCAAATATCTGCCTTTTTCCTCATTCTCTATGTATCCTAATTGACGCATCCACCGAAGGATTCCGCCATTGATTTTGATATTATACTTCTTTAATAATGCAGATTTGCCAATACCCCCTTCCAAATACTCCTTAATTACCGAATGCTTAAATTCCCTTGAATAATGTGTTCGTTCCTCTTGAATTGTCTTTGTCATTTGTTTACTTTTTGTGTAAACTCATTTCAGGATAAGACAGTCATTCTACAAACAGGCGACTCCTAACGGAGTCAAATGGATCTTACAAAACGGGTTATTGGCTCCGGCCTTTGGTCTATAGACGACAATTTTTTAATAAATATTATTGTTGTTGGAATGGGGGGTGAATAAAAATGCTTTTCCGCTCTGTCACCGAAAATGCCCGAGCCTCTTTTAGCAAATCACATGGGTGTCGGCAACTGTATTAAAGAGTGTCTAAAATAGCATATATCATTGATAAACAACACTATATACCGGTCAATTCAAGTGTTCCACCCGTTCCAAACGTTCCAGGTGTTCCGTCTCATTTTTTGGAACACCCCGGAACAAGCTCCAAATACCCATTGGTCGGGGCTTGCAGCTTGTTCCTAAATGTTTAATTTCAGTATTTATTGCTCCGCATCCGGATAATCAGCACCCAGGGAAAGGTCTTTCCAGTAGGTAAAGTTTTCTTTAAGGGTTTCTGCCTTCTCTAAAGCCAGGTCATAGGCCATTTTGCCTAACACCAAACGGAGATAAGGGGCATCGGACGCTACTGCTTTAATAACGGCTTCGCAGCCCCTTACCGGGTCGCCCTTTTGTTTCCCGCTTCCTTCCAGGCTTATTTTCATCCGTGCATCAATGGTGTCCATATAGTCGGCAATTTTAACCGGTGTGCGGCTGGTAGAGCGTCCGGCCCAGTCGGTACGGAACGGCCCCGGTTCTACCACCAATACCTTTATCCCCAGCGACCCCACTTCTTTAGCCAACGATTCGGACAAGCCCTCTACCGCAAATTTGGTAGCATGGTAAAAGCCGGTTGCGGTAAACCCAACAAGTCCGCCAATGGATGAGAAATTGATGATATGTCCCTGCCGTCTTTTACGCATACCCGGCAAAACAGCTTGTATCATGTTCACCAATCCAAAAAAGTTGGTCTCAAACTGCGCCCGTATCTTTTCTTCCTCACCTTCCTCTATGCTGGTGAAATAACCATACCCGGCATTGTTCACCAATACATCAATTTTGCCAAAGGTTGCTTCCGCTGTACTTATCGCATTCGCAACCTGCGCTTTATCGGTCACATCCAGTGGCAGCACCAGCGCCGTGTTTTCATAACCTTTAGCCAGGTCCTCCACGTTTTCAATTTTCCGGGCGGTTATAACGGCATTCCAGCCTTTACTTAATATTATTTTAGCCAGTTCTCTTCCAAATCCTGTAGAGCAGCCGGTGATAAACCACACCGGGGCGTTCTTTTTTTCCATTTTTTTTAGTTTAATATTAGATAACAATGCTTCAATTAATCACATGTTTTTGAAAAGATAAATTTGAAGAACGGGGCGTACTTTAACATCACCTGCTTGTAATATTTGAGCAACAATATCGCCGCGAATTGTATATTTAGCTATGTTTATTGCCTTGCCAAACAGCGCTTTTTCAGGACAGCCGGCGGTGGGTTCATCCTAACAAAATAAGCAATGATAAGACGAAAAAAGGAAAATTGGTTTAAAATGCTTTTTATATGGGAGGGATCAGTTTTACCAAGGATACTTCCGCGGTTGGTGGTGTTATTTTTGTTGTCGGTTGCGGTACTGGTATTAAAGGGTACTTTGTTTAGCTATAAAATTTCTTTAAATCCTACACCCTTTACTTTATTTGGTATAGCGCTGGCCTTGTTTTTGGGATTTAGGAATAACGCCAGTTATGACCGGTTTTGGGAAGGACGAAAACTGTGGGGTGCGTTGTTAAACGAAACAAGGTCTTTGGCCCGGCAGGCTGTAACCCTCAGCGGTTATGATCCGCAAAGTGCAGAAGTGGCTATTTTTATAAATTATTTAATCGCTTTTACCTATGCGCTGAATCATCAGCTAAGAAAGACAGATCCTTCGGCTCACTTTAAAACACTGCTGCCTCCCTTATTGGCAGAAAAATTAAGCAATGCCCGCTACAAACCCATTATGCTGATGAAGGAAATGGGCCTATGGGTACAAAAAGCAAAGCAGGAAGGTAAAATAGATTCCATGGTGGCTGTTGCGTTTGACAGCAACCTTAATAAGCTGTCGGAAATTGTGGGGGGCTGCGAGCGAATAGTATCTACACCCATTCCTTATACCTACGGCGTGCTGCTGCATCGTACGGTGTACCTTTATTGCTTTCTTTTGCCGTTTGGATTTGTTGACAGCCTGGGATTGTTTATGCCGCTGATTGTTGTATTTATAGCTTATACCTTTGTTGCTCTGGAAGCCATCGCCGACGAGATTGAAGAACCATTCGGCACTGAACCAAACGATTTGGCCCTTAACGAAATGAGCCGGATGATAGAAAATACCTTATTGGAGATAGCTGACCAACCTTTAAAGGATCATGCTGCTTCGCAACAATATATCATTGATTAGCCGGTTTGCTGGTTGGTATGTATTAGCTGGTAGCTTAATCTTGATAACGACGCCCATAGCAATCACAACGCGTTCAATCTACCGGGACAGCGTTTATATATGTAAGACTTTAATAATTAGGCAATTAATAAAAAAGGGTGGATAGAAGTGGATAGCGTGGATAAAAATCAACTATCCGCCACCACCAGTTCGCCCCCGTTTGCCCAATAACTTAAGGTTTAATAAACAAGTTTTAATGTGACGGGTTTATAGTTTAAAGGCCGTATGATGCGGTAGCATGATGTACAAGCGAATTTTTAAAGCATTGCTATTTTTAACCTGCCTGGCTGCTGTTTACAGCTTTATCAGCCTTGAGGTTGATCCGCTGGCAAAGATCAGACAGCAGCTGGACAAATGGATCTATGAGCAGCCGGTAGAAAAGGTGTATGTCCACATGGATAAACCCTTTTATGCAGCCGGCGAGGATATCTGGTTTAAAGCGTATGTGGTTAGTGGCAGCGGACACAAGTTATCGACCCTTAGCGCAATAGTAAACGTTGATCTGATAGATAACCGCGACTCCATCAGACAAAGCGTTAAACTCGCCCTTGACCATGGTGTAGCCAACGGCGATTTTGCCCTGCCTGATACCTTGCATCCCGGCAATTACCGCATAAGGGCTTATACTAACTATATGCGCAATGCGGGCAGCGATTATTTCTTTAATAAGCTAATCACTATCATCAACACCATTGTACCGGTTAAGGAATCGAAAACTCCGGTCGCAAACAATGTAACGGGCAAAATTGATATTCAGTTTTTTCCGGAGGGCGGTTACCTGGTGAATGGAATTACTACCAAAGTTGCTTTTAAAGCAGTGGCACCCGATGGATTGGGCGCAACTGTAAAAGGCACCATCACAGACGGAAAGGGGCAGCTGGTAGCTAATTTTGCCAGCTCCCATGCAGGAATGGGCGTTTTTGAGATGACGCCTGTCGCCGGGGTCACCTACCTCGCCAAAACCGTTGATGCAGGTAGCTCGGAAAGCACCGCGGAACTCCCCAGAGCGATTGATAAGGGCTATGTACTGAGTATTACTGGTAGTGACCCTCAAAACCTGCTTGTAAAGGTGTCGGCGTCAAAGGCCGTGTTTAGGGATGATCCAAACCGGGCGGTTTTTGTGGTAGCGCAAAGCGGAGGTAAAATTTACGACACCGAAAAAAGCAAACCAGGAACAGCCGTATCTGCTTTCGTTATCCCCAAAAACAAATTCCCATCGGGAATTGTACAGTTCACCTTGTTTTCGTCATTGGGCGAGCCCCTTAATGAACGCCTGGTATTTATTCAAAACCGGGATCAGCTAAATTTAAACGTCACAACCGATAAACAAGCCTACGCGCCGCGGGAAAGGGTAAAAATAGATATTGACGCAATTGCCGCCGATAACAAACCGGCTGCTGGCAGCTTTTCAGTTTCAGTTATCGACGAAACGAAAGTACCGGTAGATGAAGATGCTGAAAATAATATTATGACCAGCCTGTTACTCACTTCTGATCTGCGCGGATATGTGGAACGACCCGCCTGGTACTTTAACAGGCCAACTGACGAAACCCGCACTGCTCTGGACGTGCTGATGCTTACACAGGGTTATCACCGTTTTGAATGGAAGCAGCTTCTAAATAATGCTTTCCCCGCTAAACAATACCAGCCGGAAAATTCATTACAAGTCTCCGGAACTGTGTTAACGCCGGCGGGCAAACCTGTTGCCAACGCCAAAGTAAAACTGTTTGACCTTGATAGCATCCAGTTTACCCGGGATACGGTGACGGATGATCGCGGACGATTCATGTTTAAAAATTTAACGTTTGATGACAGCGTACGGTTTATTGTGCAGGCCCGCACCAGTAAAAACAAAAGAGATGTAGATATTAAAATGGACAACCTGCTTCCCGCCGCCACCTCAGGCAATAAGGACAAACCCGATTATCAAATCGATATAAACAACAACCTGTCCGTTTATGCACAAAGCAGCAAGCAACTGTACCAGGAGCAACGGAAATATGGCCTGGGTAACCATGTAATTCCATTACGTGAAGTAGTGATCCGGGAAAAAAAGCAGGCGCTAAAGTATTCGGCAAACCTTAACGGGCCGGGCAATGCGGACCAGGTGATATTCGGCAAAGACCTTTGGAATATAGGATGTTTAAATATTCCTGAATGTTTACAAGGCAGGCTTGTAGGCGTAATTTTTCGCAACGGTATACCCTACTCTACCCGCGATTTCAGACCCATGCAACTAATTGTCGACGGCGCATATGTTGACGGGGAGTTTTTAAACGCCCTCAATTATAACGATGTACAGGCGATAGAGGTGTTGCGCAATGTGGCTCTAACCTCCATATACGGCGGCTTTGGCGGCAGTGGAGTATTTTTGGTTACGACCAGGCATGGAGGGGAAACTGATGATCCCCAGCCAATTTATGGCAGGGGCATCACAACTTATTATCCCAAGGGGTATTATAAAGCAAGGGTATTTTATTCTCCCCAATATGACAAACCAAACACTAACAAACAAGTGGCCGACCTGCGTACTACCATCTACTGGAATCCAAACCTGTTAACCGGTAAAGATGGCAAAACATCTTTTGAATATTTTAATGCAGGCAGCAAAGGCAGCTACCGCGTAGTGATTGAAGGAATAGATAACAAAGGTAAAATAGGCAGGCTGGTTTACCGTTACCGGGTTCAATAATACACGGTACAATTGTTACATCTAAAAAGCTGGAAATGACTGTTAAATTTATATTGAACTTTTATATTTAGCCGTTCATCACACGCATCTCTTATGAAAAAAATCAGGCAAATTGCAGTTAAAATAACCCTAGTCAGTATATGTTTTTCTGGATGTCATTCCATTAATAAAAAAAATGAAAAAGGTAGTCAGGAACAGGCAAATATGCGCATCACTTATGACGACAGCACTTTAACAGGCAAGGTGCTTCCTATAATGATGCCCTACAACCGGCTGATCGACCCGGCTGGCAAAGTAGTCAGGTTTGGTGATCCGCTTTTTGAAAACCACAGTCTTGATATAAAAAACATCCCCCAAAGTTCCACTTTAGTGGTTGAAGATCGTTATGGCATTACTTTAATTGATACAACTACCAAAAAAGTAATAACAAGCTGGACATATAAAAGCGATAAACAATACAACGGGTTGATGAGTACTTATTCCGGGTTAAAGTTAAGGCATACTGCTGCCGGTACTCAAATTTTCTGGAGTGCTGCCAACGGAGGTACCCATCGGTCATTTGTGATGCAGGCCTTTTGGGATGGAAAAGAGCTTAGCCTGCAAAATGCGTTCGTTTTTAATCCGGTTGCACCCTCACCGCTTGCGTTGCCAAATGAACTGGCTATTCATACCGAAAATGGCAGGGATTATTTGTATGTGGTCTTAAACGGAAATAACCAAATCGAAAAAATCGATTTGAATACTAAAAAAACTATATGGAATAAACCTACCGGAGTTGCGCCGTATGGAATCGCAATCATCGGCGAGCAGGTTTTTCTAACAAACTGGGGTGGTCCGTTGCCTGGTGCCGATTCAACACACATGGAAACAGCTGGTGTTCCTTATGGCAGTACCTATATCAATCCACAAACAGGAGCAACAGCAAGGGGTTCTGTGCAGGTTATTAACCAAAGTGATGGCAATCAGGTGAAGGAAATAGCTGTCGGCCTTCATCCCAACGCAATTATACCAAGTAAAGACGGGCATTTTTTATATGTTGCCAATGCAAACAGTGACATGATATCCGTAATTTCAGTCGCCGATTTATCGGTTACCGAAAATATACCGGTGAGACTGGTTGCAGGCAACAAGGGATTTATTGGAGATTCGCCAAATGCATTAGCGATAAATGACGATGGCACCAACCTGTACGCAGCCAACGGATTGGACAATGCAGTTGCACTCATAAAGCTGGGCCAAAATGCCTCCCTAAAGGGAAAAGGAAAGTCGGTAATTAAAGGATTCATTCCGACAGAAGCGTATCCGGGCGGATTATTGCTTGATAACAATACTTTGTTTGTAACTAACCTTGAGGGTGAAGGATCAAGAACAGGTACCGATGAATTTAAAACAAATGAAGTACCGCAAAATGTTACGGCTTATAATTCGCATCATGAATTAGCCACCATATCAATTATTCCGCTACCGGGTGACAAACTTTTAAAGCAATATACCGAACGGGTAAAAAAGTTGAATCTAACCTTTAGGGAAAAAATCGCCCGACTTACCCCCCGTAGCAATATAGCTCCCAAACCTATTCCGGACCGGATTGGTGAACCTTCAGTTTTTAAACACGTGCTATATATTATAAAAGAAAACCGGACCTACGACCAGGTTTTGGGCGATATAGGACAAGGGAACAGTATGCCCTCATTGTGCATCTTTGGAAATAATATTACTCCAAACCAGCATCAACTTGCTAAAAATTTC
>JAQNCM010000548.1 GCA_029237615.1 Mucilaginibacter sp. | reverse complement strand
TGCCCACACTCCTGCTCCATGTGCCACCCGCTGCTGACGAAGTGGAGACGTATCTTCGGCGCGTTGAGACAGAGCTCATCCCGGAGGTGGTGCGACAGCCACTGGCCCGAGCGGTGGACATCTTCGTTGAGAAGGAGGCCTGGACCGCAAGGCAGGCAGAGCGCGTTCTCACATGTGCTCTCACCCATGGCCTGCAGGTAAAGGTCCACGCCGAGCAGTTCCACTCCGTCGGTGGCCTTGAACTGGCGCTACGGCTGAACGCGCTCAGCGTCGATCACCTTGAGGCATGCACGCCGGAGCAGCATGGGCTCTTTCGCGATAGCGTGACCATCGCCACAGTCTTGCCCGGCGTCTCCTTGCATCTCGGCATTCCCCGCGCCCCAGGAAGACAGCTCATCGATGCCGGTGCGGCGGTGGCAGTGGGTACGGATCTGAACCCGGGCTCGAGTCCACTCTTCTCGATGAGCGCAGCGCTCGGATTGGCCGTTCGGCTCAACGGGCTGAGCATGCAGGAGGCGCTGGCCGCCAGCACCATCAATGCCGCATGCGCTCTCGGGCTCGCGGATGCAGGCCGCATCGCCGTCGGCCAGCCGGCAGATTTCGTGGTGCTGCACTCGGCTGACTGGCGCGACCTGATCTACACGATGGGCAGTAGCCCGGTGCGCGAGGTCTGGGCAGGCGGTGCGTGTGTTTTCTCATCCACCGACCAGGAGGACCGGGCGTGACACGGCAGCTTCGCCCCACACTGCTTTATCGCGATGGACGCTTCGTCAGCGGCGAGTCGCTCTCCATCAATGAGCAAGGGCTCATCGTTGCGGCAGACCCAACGCATCCCGCCGAGACGATCGATCTGAGTGGCAAGGCACTGCTGCCCGGATTCGTCAACGCGCATTCGCATGCCTTCCAACGCCTCATCCGCGGCAAAGCAGAGTCGCGCGCGGTCAGCGGCCGGGACTTCTGGTCGTGGCGCAACACCATGTATCAGGCGGCGGCACATTTGTCTCCGGAGGAGATGTATGACGTGGCGCGCATGTGCTTCCTGGAGATGGTGCGCGCCGGCATCACCACCGTAGGCGAGTTCCACTACGTGCACAACCAGCCGGACGGCACGCCTTATGAGGATGCGAACCTGCTGGCCAGGCAGGTGATCGCAGCGGCCCAGTCGGTGGGGCTCCGCATCGTGCTGCTTCGTTCTGCATACCTCCGCTCCGGGTTCGGCCTGCCTCCGGATCCGGGCCAACGCCGTTTCTACGAGAGCGCGGAGGCGTTTCTTGCCAGTGCTGCCGAACTTCTGGAGCAATACGGCAGCAGCGCTGCGGACGTACGCGTCGGCATCGCTCCCCACAGCATACGGGCCGTTCCGCTGCCACACCTGCGAGCCATTGTTGGCTGGGCGCGGGAGCGGCAGCTGCCTGTCCACATGCACATTGCAGAGCAGCTTGCTGAGAATGACGCCTGCCAGCGGGAGTCCAGCAGCACGCCGGTTGCGTTGCTGGCGCGCGAAGGCTTGCTGGGCCGCGACCTGGTGGCCGTCCATGCAATTCACCTCAGCGCCGAGGAGAGGAGCGCTCTGGCCGAGGCGGGCGTCACCGTCTGTTCATGCCCCACGACAGAGCGCAACCTGGGGGATGGAATTGTTGCCGCCGACGAGCTCATGAGGCTGGGCGTGCGTCACGCGCTTGGCTCAGACAGCCAGGCGCAGATCGATCCCCTCGAAGATGCGCGCGAGCTGGACTACCACCTGCGACTGGCGCAGCAGCAGCGTGCCATCCTCGACCAGATTCCCGCCGGAGGCATCGCCCTGCCCATCGCCTCACGACTGCTGGAGTGCGCCACCGTGAACGGAGCACATGCGCTGGGCATCGCGTCGGGCACGCTGCAGCCAGGTGAGTACGGCGATGTGGTCAGCGTCGATCTCGATGATCTCTCGATCGCCGGACGCGATGCGCAGTTTCTGCTCCCGCTGGTCGTCTTCGGCATGCAGCGCTCTGCCATCCGAGACGTCATGGTGAACGGCCGGTTCGTCTTGCGGGATGGACACCATCCACTCGAAGATGAGATCGTCAGCAAGTATCAGGAGCTCTGCGAGCGCGTATGGGCGCCCGGCTGGGAGCGAGAGAGGATGTCTTCAGTTTGAGCAGAGTCGTCGATCATCTCTCGCAGCTCATCCGCATCCCGTCGGTCTCGAGTCTCTCGAACCGTCCTGTCATTGCCTATGCGGTGGCAGTATTGCAGACGGCCGGCTGGGCCACGAGAGAGATCGCGTACATCGACGAGCGTGGCCTCGAGAAGGTGAACCTGATCGCTGCTCCACCGGGTCAATCCGCGATGCAGCGCGAGGTGGACCTCGCATTCTTCTGCCACACGGATACAGTTCCCTACGCCCCTGACTGGAATCAAGCCCTGGATCCTCTACGCATCGGCGACATGATGCATGGCTGCGGCGCGTGCGATGTGAAGGGCTTTCTAGCCTGCCTGCTCGCGGCCGCGGAGGCCGAGAAGGAGATGCTGCAGCGTCAGCTTCGCCTCGTCCTCACCGCGGACGAGGAGATCGGCTGCGTTGGGTCGAAGCGGCTGCTCGCCATGGATTGCCTCGTGCCGCGCCGCCTTGTCATCGGCGAACCCACTTCGCTTCATCCGGCGCGCGCGGGAAAGGGCTACTGCCTGGGACGCGTCCGCATCGATGGCAAGGAGGCGCACAGCGCGCATCCGGAGCAAGGCGTCTCCGCCATCTACGCAGCAGCGCGCATCATTTCGCGCATTGAGGAACTGAGCCGCCAACTCGAGCAGGAGAGGCATCCGCTCTTCACGCCCGGCTATACGACGCTCAACGTTGGCACAGTGAGCGGCGGCACGGCCAAGAACATCATCCCGGGCCACGCCGAATTTCTGGTCGAGTGGCGACCTGTGCCTGGACAGTCCTCGGACCGCGTGTCGTCCGCGGTCCGCAGCTTCCTCGCTCAGGCGGAGCAGCAGTTGCCGGGCCTTCGCGGATCGTTCGAACTGCTGCGCGATCAAGCTGGCTTCGAAACAGCAGCAGATCGTTCTCTGGTCACCATCCTCGAAGAGTTCTCCGGGCGGGAGCCGAGCTCGATCGCGTTCGGCTCGGAGGCGAGCGTCTGGTCCACGGTCAGCGACGAGATTGTCGTCTTCGGGCCGGGGGACATGCGGACCGCTCATAGCAGCCGCGAGTGTGTTGCAATCCCAGAGCTCGAGTCAGCAGTCGAGATCGTCAGGCGGCTGATTCGCTCCGAGTGACTTTCGCTTCGAGCTTGCAAGCGTCGCGCCCGGAGAGTAGTAGCGGGTGGACGAGAGCACAGCCTGGTTCACGTGCCTGCAGGCAAGACGAAGGAGAAGGTTGAACCCTCTCCCGGACGGCTCGCGACAGCGATCGTGCCCCCATGCGCGGCGACGATCGCCTTTGCAATCGCCAGCCCCATTCCCGTCCCAGCCACGCCCTTGCGCGTCTGCTTGCCGCGGTAGAACTTTTCAAAGATGAGAGGCAGCTCCTGCTCGGGAATGCCTGGCCCGTGATCGGTGACGCTGGCACGAAGCCCCCCAACCGCCTCCCGCTCGCAAACGACACGGATCGATGACTCCGCTGCCCCATACTTCGCGGCGTTCTCCAGCAGGTATTGGAAGACCGTGGCAATGCGCGCTACGTCCATCAGCACGGCCGGCAGATCCGGATCGATGTCGACATCCACCCGGCGGGCGCCCAGCATCGCCCTGGTTCGCTCTAGTGCCAGATCCACCGCGGTCTCGATCGGCTCCCGCTGCAATTCCAGTCTCACCTGATTGGTCTCGAGCGCCGACATCTGGACCGCATCCCCGATCAGCCGATTCAGCCGTAGAGACTCCTCTTCTACCACGCTCAGCAGCTCCTGCCGCTCTGTTGCGTCTAACTCGGTATCTCCGCGCAGGCTTGAAACCGCCGCCAGCATGGACGTCAACGGCGTGCGCACCTCATGCGTTACAGAGTCGAGCAACGCGTTGCGCAGCTCCTCACTCTGGCGAGCTGCTTCACTGCGACTCAGTGTTTCAACTGCCTTTGCTCGTTCAATAGAGATGGCGATCAGGCTTCCCGCCGCATCCAGCGTCTCCTGGCTGAGCTGGGCATGCTGGACGACCAGCAGTCCGAGTCGCCGAACTCCGAGGCGGAGAGATGCGATCCGCATCGAGGGATCGAGATCCAGTGCGGCGAGCGCATCCTCTCCCGGGGTCACTGCCAGCCCCAGCAGCGCACCGTCAAGATCCTTCGCAAACTCTGGATGAGAACGAGAGACCTGCGACTCACTTGCGAGCACCACGGCGGCGCCCTCGGCGCCCATCGCCTCCACCACGATGCTGGGTATATCGGCCACCAATGCGATGACATTCTCGCTCAGCATCAGGCGTTGGCTCAATGCGTACAACAGCTCGATCTCCGCCCGTCGTCGATTGG
>JAQNCM010000610.1 GCA_029237615.1 Mucilaginibacter sp. | reverse complement strand
GGCCAACCTCGCTTCCGCCAAGATCGATGTCTTCGATGCGAAGTTCAAACCTGCGGCGCTGGCCGGCAACCTCGTGGATCCCGGAATCCCTCAAGGGTTCGCGCCCTTCAATGTCCACGTGCTGAATAGCAAGGTGTACGTCACGTATGCCATGCAGACGGCCGGCGGGGGGCCGCCGACGAGCGGGGCCGCTCTGGGATATGTCAGCGTGTTCGATGCCAACGGGAACTTGCAGGCGCATGCGATCTCCGGCGGCAATCTGAACGCTCCCTGGGGTATTGCACTCGCGCCTGCCGGCTTCGGACAGTTGGGCGGCGACTTGCTGGTCGGAAACTTCGGCGATGGCAGGATCACCGCATTTGACCCAACTACGTTTGCCGTGAAAGGCCAGCTACAGGATTCGACCGGAACGCCGATCTCTAACGATCGACTCTGGGAGATTTTGTTCGGTCAGAACGGTACCGGCGACCCGAACACGCTGTACTTCTCCGCGGGTGTGAACGATGAGAAGGGCGGACTGTTCGGTGCAATCACGGCAGCAGCAGCGGCGGCGACTGGCGACTTTCAAGTAGCGGCTTCAGTACCCGCACTGACGCTGGCTGCAGGTGCCTCCGGAACGGTACAGATCCAGGTCGCGCCTGCCAACGGATTCAGCGCACCGGTGACCTTCAGCGCCTCCGGGGTGCCAGCCGGCCTCACCTTCCAGTTCTCTCCTGCCTCGGTCACGCCCACTGCGGGCGCGGCTACGACAACCACCTTAACCATCTCGCCCGCGGCTGTGACACCAGCGCCAGGCGGTTATATGGCGTCTGGAGGAGGGTCCTCACCCTTTGGAAGCGCTATAGCAGTAGCAGCAGTTCTGCCCCTGGGCCTGGCGGCGCTTCTGCCCGTGATGTTACGCCGACGGAGGATCCGAAACTGCTTCCTCACATGCGGCGGCACGCTGACCCTCCTGGCGATCAGCTTGACCATGGCGGGTTGTGGTGGGGCGAAGACCGCATCCATGACAACGCCGGCAGCAGCAGGGACGTCAACTGTAACCGTCACAGCGACGTCAGGCACGATCGTACACACAACAACCCTTACTCTCACCGTCCAGTAGTCAGTAGAAGTGAGACAGAGCATGTTCGAGAGGATGTGCTCTGCTCACTTCGACTTACCGTACCCGGCCGTTCATCGTATGGTCGGTGCGGCAGGGGCCATCTCAGGGGCAACTCACAGGGCCGCTGCTGTTGTTCCGTTGTGAGTCCGGATGCCTCGTGGCGGGAATAAAGACGGGCTATCGGGCGTTCTCATCGGCGAGCAACACAGTGTCAACAGCAGCAGCGACGAAAGTGAATGGGTGACCGCGGATGAAGGTGAAGGCTAGAACGCTGTTGCTGGGTGCCGTCCTGGCGTTTGTCGTCTGCGTTGTTCTGTCGCTCATTCATCCCTATGGCGATGTACGCGGGGGAACGGGGAGAGGCGACCCTTTGTTGGCCGGCGCCACGGTGCCGCCGGAGGTCCTGAACGTGCTGACCACCAAGTGCGCCGACTGCCACTCGTCGAATACGCATTGGCCGCTCTACAGCAGGATCGCACCCGGGTCCTGGCTGATGGAGAGCGACGTTGCCGACGGGCGGAGCCACTGGAACATGTCGCAGTGGCAGCATTCCAGCGCGGAGAACCAGATTCAGTTGCTCAGCAGGATTGCCTCGGAGGCGCGGAGCGGCGAGATGCCGCCGAGGAATTACCTGCTGCTTCATCGCAACGCGAAGCTCTCACCTGAGGAGCAGGATCTGCTTTACGGCTGGGCAAAGTCCGAACGCAAGCGACTGAAGCAGAGCTCTTCGAACAAGCAAGACAGATCCTCCATTCGATAAAGGCAGGTTGATATCGTGATGAATCAGTTCAAGGCAGCAGAGTGGATCAACGCAAGAGGCAAGATACTCCTGTCTGCCGGCGTTTCCGCTTTGGCGGCTCTCTTGTTTCTTAGCTCTCCCTCGCGTGTCCAGGCGGTTGGAGCACAGCCCGCGGGCGATGCGGATGCAGGCAAGGTGCTCTTTGAAAAGCGCTGTGGAGGTTGTCACTCGCTGGATACGAATAAGGAGGGTCCGGCGCTGCGTCACGCCTACGGAGGAAAGGCCGCGAGCGTGTCCACCTTCAAGTATTCGAAGGCACTGCTTTCGGTTGGGGTGACCTGGGACGATGCGAGTCTGGATAAGTGGCTTACCAGCACTGACTCGGTTGCGCCGGAGAACGATATGGACTTCCAGGTGGCGAACGCTACAGAACGCAGCAATATCATCCGCTATCTGAAGACCGTGGCAGGGAAGTAAGACTGCTGCGTCGGGCGCGGTTTGTGGACGCTCCGCGTGCAAGCGCGATTGCTTTCCGTAGCGAGTGAAACGTACCTGCGCGGCCGCTTTGTCCCGGCCTATGACGAGATAGTTGTCTCTGGTCCCCGCTCAGCAGCCGAGGCCCGCTATTGCGGGGCGGGCTGGGACGGCGGCGGCGCCTGGGACTGCGGGGCCGCCTGGGCGGTTTGCGGCTGCAGGGCTGACTTGGGTATGTAGCCTTTGCGTGTGCGGACGACCAGATTGCTGCGCTTGCCACGGGTGGCGTCGACGTGCACGGTGCGATAGCCGCCAAGGCTGGCGGCCTTGGTGGAGTGGTAGCCGAGCGTGTACTGATTGCGAACATCGCGGGCGACCTGCCCGGCAATGTCATTGACCTCTTCGATCGAACGAGGGAAGTAGGCGACCCCGCCGGTCTCAAGCGCGAGGGCTTCGAGGTCTTTGCGGGCGCGGGCGGCTTCTTCCTTGCTGACATCGTCGTAGAGCAGGCCCACGGTGTAGACCACGGGTCCTTCGAGTGCCTGGACGCGGCGGATGGCCTGCTGGAGGCTCAGCCTGGAGGCGTTGTCTCCGCCATCGGTAATAATGAGCAGGACCTGCTTCGGCTGCTTGGCGTGGCGAGACATTTCGTTTGCGGAGGCGACCACCGCGTCATAGAGGGCGGTGCCA
>JAQNCM010000505.1 GCA_029237615.1 Mucilaginibacter sp. | reverse complement strand
CGCGGGTGGTCCGAGGGATCGATGCCGGCCGAACGTCTCCGGCCTGGCTGGCGGCCCGGCTGAAGCTCGCCGGCATCCGCTCGATCTCGCTCGTCGTCGACGTGACGAACTACGTGATGCTCGAGCTCGGCCAGCCCATCCACGGTTACGATCTCGATAAGCTCAGCGGCGGCATCACGGTGCGGCGGGCGGCGTCCGGCGAGCAACTCGTCACCCTCGACGGACAGCGTCGGCAACTCCATCCGGAGGATCTCGTAATCGCAGACGAGTCAGGCGCGATCGGACTCGCTGGCGTCATGGGCGGCGAAACCACGGAGATCGGGGCCACCACCTCCGACGTGCTCATCGAAGCCGCGAACTTCGATCCCGTGTCCATCGCGCGCACGGCCCGGCGACACAGGCTGCCGAGCGAGGCCTCCCGTCGCTTCGAACGCGGAGTCGACCCGGATGTCGCGGACGCCGCAGCCGCGCGCGTCGTACAGCTCCTCGAACAGCTCGCCGGGGGGCAGGCGGATGGGCTCGGCTCGCGTCTTCATGCCGCTCCGGCTCCGAAGCCGATCGAGCTGCCCGACGGCTACGTGAACTCGATCGTCGGTGCGGACTACTCCGACCGGGAGACCCTTTCGGCGCTCGGCGACATCGGGGGAGCGATCGAGTCAACGGATGGCGCGCTGCTCGTGACGCCGCCGACCTGGCGCCCGGACCTCACCGACAAGGCAACCCTCGCCGAAGAGGTCGCCCGCATCATCGGGTACGACCGGATCCCGGCGGTCCTTCCGGTGGCGCCTCCCGGACGCGGGCTGACCCGCGAGCAACGTCTTCGCCGTTCCGTCGCACAGACTCTCGCGGCCAACGGGCTCACCGAGGTGCTGGCGTATCCCTTCGTCGCGAGCGCCGGAAACGACACCTTCGGTGCCGCTGCCGGCCCGGTCCCCGCGATAAAGCTCGCCAATCCGCTGGACGGTGACGCAGCTTTCCTCCGCACCTCGCTCATCCCCGGCCTCATGGGCGTGGCACATCGCAACCTGTCCCGCGGACTCGTCGATCTCGGCATCTACGAACTCGGCTCGGTATTCCGACCGGTGGCAGGCCGTCACTACGGCAGCGGCCCGTTGCCCTCCGGCATCGTGCGGCCGGGCGACGGCGAACTGGCGGAGCTGCTCGACAGCATCCCGCCACAGCCGCTGCACGTTGGCGCGCTGTTCGTCGGAGTCGCCATCCACAAGCAACCCGGCCAGGCCGCGGTGCAACGAGCCCTCACGGATGCCCTCGATGCGGCCAGGCAGATCTCGCTCGCTGTGCATGCGACTCTCTCGATTCGCCGGGGATCGCATCAGGCACTGCATCCCGGGCGCACGGCCGAACTTTTCGTCGGGGGCCGCAGCGTCGGATTCGCGGGCGAAGTCCTGCCTGCGCTCGCCGAGGAGTATGACCTGCCCCGCGTGACGGCGGTGCTGGAACTCGATCTCGGTCTGCTCATCGAGCTGGCGCCTCGCGAGGTG
The DNA here is from genome assembly GCA_029237615.1 of Mucilaginibacter sp. Taxonomy (GTDB): domain Bacteria; phylum Bacteroidota; class Bacteroidia; order Sphingobacteriales; family Sphingobacteriaceae; genus Mucilaginibacter. The sequence continues at coordinate 1,134 of JAQNCM010000505.1, read as the reverse complement.
TCTCCGACCGCGATCGCCACGTTGCCGGCCGCCACCCAGGATCTCTCGCTGGTCGTGCCGATCGACGTTGCGGCAGCGGACGTGCTCTCGGCGGTCGTCGACGGGGCCGGCGAGCTCCTCGAAGACGCCAGACTCGTCGATGACTACCGCGGCTCGGGCATCCCCGATGGCAGTCGGTCGCTGACCTTCGCGCTGCGCTTTCGGGGCGCCGACCGCACTCTGACGGCAGTCGAAGCAAGCGACGCGAAACTCGCCGGCGCCGCGCTCGCGGGCGAGCGCTTTGGGGCGACCGTCCGCGAATAGCGGATGCACGGTGAAGTTCTACTATGCTCGACCCGTGGACAACTACCGCGAATCAGGATCGGCCGACCGCCGCACGCCAGTGCGCCGTGGTCTCCGTCGTCGTTTCCTGGGCCTGCGCGGCGAGCGACTCCGGGCGACGCTTCGCGACTGAGCCGCTGCCTTCGGGCATAGCAGTTTCGTACGATAGCGCCGCCGGATCACCCCTCGTCAATCCACTCAGAAAAGGCAAGAGCTATGTCCTATTCCGTTGCCGTGGCCGGAGCCAGCGGTTACGCCGGTGGTGAGTTGCTTCGGCTGCTCTCCGGTCATCCGGATTTCACCATTTCAACTGTCACGGCATTTCAGAACGCCGGCGAGAAGCTCGTCGAAGTGCAGCCGCATCTCCGTTCGCTCGGTCACCTCACCCTCGCCGAGACGACGCCGCAGAACCTCGCCGGGCACGATATCGTGTTCCTCGCGCTGCCACATGGCAGGTCGGGCGAGGTGACCGCGCAGCTACCCCATGGCACGGTCGTCGTCGACTGCGGTGCGGATCACCGACTGACCAACCCCGCGGACTGGGCCGCGTTCTACGGTGGCGAATACTTCGGTGCCTGGGAGTACGGCGTGCCGGAACTCCTCACCTCGACGGGAAAGCAGCGCGAAAACCTCATCGGGACTCGACGGATCGCGGCCCCCGGCTGCAATGCGAGCACGGTCGCTCTCTCGCTTGCCCCGGGCATCGCCTCCGGCGTCATCGAGGAGAATGACCTGGTCGCGGACCTCGCGGTCGGGCCGTCCGGAGCTGGCAAGAGCCTGAAGCTCCAGAATCTCGCCAGCGAGATCCTCGGG
>JAQNCM010000514.1 GCA_029237615.1 Mucilaginibacter sp. | reverse complement strand
AACTCTGTCCCGCACGCGATACTTGGCTTGTTCAAGTCGGTGATTCAAGCTCGCACAAGCCAGTTTGAGGCATACAGTCAACTCGTTGTCAAACAGTCCGATCCAGATATCGAGCGAAGTAACGCCTCTCACAAGCACTTCATCGATGCCCTCTCTGAAGCCTTCAACGCCCTGGGAGGAACTGAGTGGGATGAGAAACAGAGAGCGGGCCCAGCTTCCACCGATCCTATCAGTGACCAGCACGACCTTGACCAGCTTCTCTTTGCCAACCGTTTCGCGACACTCAATGTTGACGATGAGTCAGATAGAGAGAACGAAGACCAGAGTGACACCGAGCACAATGTGGAGATACAACCCAACCTACCATCACGAAAACGTCGGCAGAGGAAGGCATTAGCCAAAGGAAAGCAAGCAAAAGAAAGGAAAGGAGCGACAAAGAAGACGAACAATCAGCGACAACAGCCACCACTACCGGAGGGAAGGAGTCCGGAATCTATCGCCATCGAGAGTTATGGAATCATCCAGGACAAGCAAAGCATCAAGACTGAGTACTTCATGGCTGTCCACTCCCTTGCCGCTGAGTGGGCAGATCTCCGAGAATACATCCAGGGAGTGTGGCGGGATGTAGCGTACGACGGTCTCAATAGTGCTGTTGCAGGAGCATTGTCGAAGATGGCCGTCAACATGATCGAGCGCTCAGCTGCAGCTATGTTTGTTGACTTCCCCGACGGATATGACTCGTTTGAGACCGTCATAAACACGTGTACCCGTGGAAACCGGGATATCAACTTCAAGATCAGGATCATGGTTTACGGCGGAGATACCGCGCCGTTTCTCATACCTGCAACTGCAATCAACATCACGGAGCAGCTCATGATACATGCTTATCAAGACCTCCTTGACTTCGTCGAAGACTTCCAGAAGAATGGAACCGGCAAGCCAACAAAGCGCATGCTCAAGGAGCTCAACAAGTGGGACCCCAGCTTGGACCTTCAGCAAAGCAGCGACAGTGAGCGGCTGCAGTGGCGGCGCTGCTACACAATCAACTGGCTCTACGATCTCGTCAACGTCTTTTCGTCACTTGTGGTGCAACGTAAGGTCATACATGGGAAACAACACGAATCGGTAGATTGGACGACCGCCACCAGCTGGGGCAATGGGCGTTGCCTCTACGGGCTGGGTGAGTTCGCCAGCTTTGTCACACAGCTGGCTATGCAGAAACCGCCTTCGGATATCCGCCACAAGGTCCTTCCCCACCACGTTTTCCAGCTGCAATGTATCGTTGACTCGTTCGCAACCTCCCGCGGCTGGACGGTAAATGGGCTTAATGGGCATATTCTCATGAAGCCAGCTCACGAGTTCCGGTCACGACGGGATATTGATCGGTTCCTAGACCGAGATCACAAAAGGCCCCTTGCCGGCATTCTGCTCGGCACCGACTTACTTAACCGCTACTACCGGCAAGACGATATACTTCATGACGACCCTAGCCGTAATGAAGCGGTTGAGGCGATGCTGGATTCCCTGAAGGCAGATTATCTTCATTGCCTGCGGGAGTCAAAGGACATGCGTGGTAGCTCTATTCCGCCCTCCCGCTTCTCAGCGACCAACCCGAACGGCCTGTGGGAGTATTCGCCTTTTCTCTGCGGAGCGGGCCTTGCGGAAGCCCTTGTTGACGCATACCGCTACAGCATGGTTGCCTTGGACCAGTTCCCAGAAGCTATATTGTTGGTCCACTTGCACAACATGCTTGTCCAGACAGGTCGCATTCCTAGACCTGTAACCGGCACGTTATATACGGCGTTTGAAGAGCTATTCTTAATTGCCTTCTACCCCGAGTGCAAAGTCCCGACCACAAACTTCGGTGCCGCTCTTCAAGCTAGGGTAGTTGAGGCATCCCCACGCCGGTCTGCACCGCGGCACTCCGGTCGAGGAACTCTTGACGATGTCATGAGACTCAGCACAACTAGATTCTTCAAGAACAAATCATTTCTATTGGCCTGTGAGGTTGCAGGCTGGAATATTGACCGAGTTCCCGACAGCGATCTGAACCTGGAATCATTTCTCGTTCGTTACCGCATCTGCGAGACGAAACATACTGTGGATCCCGTGACCGGGTTGAGACGAATGGAGGACACTGCTTTGGTCAACCGCATGAGGGCCAGGGGTTATTCAGACGAGTATCTAGCATCCGGCAGACTGTTTCAGTCGTCCAGATGCAATGCTGACCAGCGACTTCGTGAGGCTCTCAAGAAAGCTGGGTCACGAGCAGGGTACATAGCGGTCGACTCTGTCAAAACCACCAGCATCCAGAGTCACGCCTATTTGACTGGTCGAGACCTTCTACACCTTGTGCGACGCGACATCTATGAGGATGTTTGCGGTATGGTACCCTTGTCAGCTCTGAATTATATGGGGGCGATGGCCTGGTGCATCCACCAGCTTGGCAGGATGGAAATCGAGCTGGACAAAATACCGAATCCCCTGTATATGCACGTGTATGGGACTCGTCAGAAATCGCGGAAGCAGAAGAGGTTTGACCTCGTGCGCCTCGCGGTCCATGGTCAAGACGAAGAGTGTTTACGTGTCATGGCGCGAGAGTTGCAGGATGACCGGTCCGGATTACACAACTTTCTCTACTGGGGCTTGGACACATCGCCCTTGCTGGAGAAGATCGAGAAGGATGGGTGGCGAAGCAACGGTCCGTGCACGGTCATGTAGCTAGGTTGGCACCTCATCAGCTTGTCGGTGTGGTTATCTGGGCCCTTTCACAATCTGAGAATCACTGTTGACCATTAACGTCTGCCAATGCTCTCTGCCCCTTCACTTCTGCTTTTTATGCACGTCTATGACGCAGTATGACGCGACGCTAAGTGGTCTATGTGAGAATCATGAGTGCTAGACTTTGAGCACTGCCATACCGTGCAATGCAGGTGAGTACGACAGCAGGATACCATAAACCAACTCGACTGTCCGAGCTACCTTACCTACATACGGAACAAACAAAGACATGGCAGCATTCACCTCAACTACTCCGAACCAGTTGAGCTGGCCAGTCCTGTCCGTCATCAACCTGTTTATCATAAGCTTACATCGTTTGGGATACAAGGTTCTGCAGGTGAAGATGGACTGACAATTATGAGGTGTAGCCCAAGCAGTTGATATCAACCTACTTTTCAAGGTAGCACGGCATGATGTGATTACACATAAACTGACAATCGGTGACCTTTGGATGTGACAACCCAGGTGGAGTGCTGCACTAGATGTAGCTGACATGCTGAACAAATGAACCCTAACCCTAACTAATTCCATAGTCCCACCCTGACCCTACCCCGAACCCTAATACCTAACCCTAGGTACCAGGTACCTTCGGAGGTAGCTCCAGCGTTGTCGTCCACAGGGTCCCCGATTGTTAGTTGAACTGTTCGGTCCGGCACAATGTCTGCAAGCCGTTTTATATGCCTGCCCGATTGGCCAAAGCTTTCTCGCTTTGTCCCACCCCCAGCATCGAGAATCTGGATCACAGCCGGTATTGCAACCGCAAAGACTTTGGTACCTTCCGTGCTTGGCTTAGTGGAGAGGAAACGGTTACTTTGCAGATGGGGTTCATCTAATTTGAACCGTTGATCCTCGCCTACACCCTCCCTTGTCACACGATAAGAGCTTACGACAATCTGGACCGGGCTATTGATTGGGGAGATCGTAGAAGAACTTTCCCCGTCCACGACTCTGAACCAGGAACGGCGAGTGCACAGCGCAGCCTGGTACCAACCCGACGTCTCTGCAATGGTGCAAGTTGGGGTTAATATCGGTTCCAGAATGCTACCCAGCAGATGCGACAGTGGGGTGGGAGCTCCCGGTCCCCGGGGAGCTCAGCGACATATACCCTCGCCGATGCCACGCTGAGCTTTGCGAGTATTTACTGTCTGTCTCTCTTGAGTCTCCGTAGCTTTAAGGTCCTTGTTGCCGCGTCTCTGGCCTTTTTGAGCTCAGCATGACGCGCGTTTTGATCCCTTTGACCGCTCTCGGCGCGAGTCTGCAACATGTCGTCGCGCAGTTCGTCCCGGCACCGCAAGATCTCATCACCAAGATGGGTTTCGCCGGTATTCCGGTTCGGTACAAGGAAGTGCCGACGGGCATCTGCGAGTTGGACCCGAACGTGAAGAGCTACAGCGGCTATGCCGACGTCGACATGGACCAGCACATCTTCTTCTGGTTCTTCGAAGCCCGCAATGTCGATCCCCTCACAGCTCCCTTGACGGTGTGGATGAAC
>JAQNCM010000374.1 GCA_029237615.1 Mucilaginibacter sp. | reverse complement strand
TAAAGGATACAAAGCCTTATATTTTTACTTCGGTGCCCAGGTTGCTTGAGAAGGTGTTTGAAAAGATTATGGCGGCCGGACAAAAGCTGACCGGTGTTAAAAGAAGCATTTTCTTTTGGTCCATTAAAATTGCAGAGCAGTTCGAGCTCCATAACCAAAGCGCATGGTACAAAATTCAGCTGGCTTTAGCAGATAAACTTGTTTTTAGTAAATGGCGCGCCGCGGTAGGAGGAAATGTAAAGGCGATTGTTGTTGGCAGTTCCGCTACACCAATCCGGCTCGAAAAAATCTTTACCGCTGCCGGAATGGTGGTTTTAGAAGGGTATGGGCTAACCGAAACGTCGCCGGTTATTGCAGTAAATCAATACAATACAGTCTTTAGAAAATTAGGAACGGTTGGTCCCTTGCTACAGGATGTACAGGTAAAAATTGATGCTGATGGCGAAATACTTTGCAAAGGGCCAAATGTAATGGCAGGTTATTATAAAAATCCGGAATTAACGGCAGAAGTTATTGTTGACGGATGGTTTCATACCGGAGATATCGGGATGCTTGATGAAGATGGCTTTCTAAAAATAACAGATCGTAAAAAAGAAATATTTAAAACATCCGGTGGGAAATATGTAGCGCCTCTCCCCATCGAAAACAGGATGAAAGAGAGCCATCTTATAGAACAGATGATGGTGATAGGTGCCGACAGGAAATTTACCTCCGCATTAATAGTGCCCTCTTATGTCAACCTGAAAGCATGGTGCGCGCAAAATAAAATTAATCTGTCTTCCAATGAAAAGCTATTGCATGACGAAAAGGTGATCACCCTTTTCCAATCAATAGTAGACGAATACAACCCTGAATTTAACCATGTGGAGCAGGTGAAAAAGATTGTTCTGTTGCCTGCAGAATGGTCTATCGAAAGTGGCGAACTTACCCCAACGGGCAAAATGAAACGCCGCGTTATCATGGAAAAATACAGGAATGAGATTGAAAAAATATATGCCAGCGAAAACAAGGCGAACCCTGCAATAATATGAACACTTTACAGGTAAGTATTAAAGATAAACTGGCTGTGATAACGCTGGATAGGGGGCGTTCAAATGCTATCAATGCCGATATGGTTTTGGAGTTGACAATGCTTATGAAAGATTTTGCCGGTGACAACCAGATCGGAGGTGTAATTTTAACAGGTAAAGAGAACTTCTTTTCAGCCGGACTTGACCTGATCGAGGTTTATAATTATAACGAAGAACAAAGCAGGACTTTCTGGAACGATTTTTTGCATTTGCAGGCTGTTTTAACCAGCTTTAAAAAGCCGTTGGTTGCCGCTATTACCGGGCATAGCCCGGCAGGTGGTTGTGTGATGGCTATCTGCTGCGATTACCGGGTAATGGCCGAAGGAAAGTTCATTATTGGACTAAATGAAATACCGGTTGGAATCATCGTTCCCGATATTATTTTCTATTTATATGCTTTTTGGATCGGTAAGCGTAAAGCATATCAGTATTTACTGGAAGGTAAATTACTACAGGTTAATGAAGCATTGAAAGATGGATTAATCGACGAGGTATGTGATCCGGCAGACCTGATGGCTGCGGCAGAGAGAAAGATTCGTACTTATATGCAGCTAAACCCTGTTACCTGGAGCCAAAGCAAGCTTAACCTCCGTAAAGAACTTATAGAACATTTAAATGCTGACCAAACAGGTACATTAGATGTAATGTTAAAACAGTGGTGGGCCCCGGAAACCCGTAAAACGTTGGAATCGATTATACAGAATTTAAAATCTCCCACGGCTAAAAAGGCTTAATTCAATTTTATGCAAATTCCCGATACAAATAATCCGGTTAATTCTTCGGCCTTAAATGGCATGTTAAGAGATGATGCGCTGAAAGGCAAAACCATTATAATAACAGGAGGCGGCACGGGACTTGGCAAGGCTATGGGTACTTATTTTTTAAAATTAGGCGCAAATTTGGTCATCACCAGCCGAAAACTGGAGGTATTGCAAAAAACTGCAGCGGAGATGGAAACAGAAACCGGCGGCAAAGTTTTGGCTGTTGCATGTGACGTGCGCAATTATGAAGAAATAGAAAAGATGCTCAGCGATGCCGTTCAAAGGTTTGGTAGGGTGGATGTATTAATTAATAATGCAGCCGGCAATTTTATCTCGCCTACAGAACGCCTTTCTGCCAATGCTTTTTCTGCCGTTATTGATATCGTTTTAAAAGGTTCGGTTAATTGCTCCCTTGCTATAGGAAAATACTGGATCAACGAAAAAATACCGGGTAATATGCTTAATATTATTACTACTTATGCATTCACAGGTTCGGCATACGTAGTTCCTTCGGCTTGTGCAAAGGGGGGCGTATTGGCGTTGACACGGTCGCTGGCTGTTGAATGGGGCCGTCATGGCATCCGTACCAATGCCATTGCACCGGGGCCGTTTCCCACCAAAGGGGCCTGGGAGCGTTTATTGCCCGGTGAAATGGCTGAGAAGTTTAGCTTTAAAAACCGTGTTCCGCTTAAACGGGTAGGGGAACACCAGGAACTGGCAAACCTTGCTGCGTTTCTTATTTCTGATTTTTCAGCATACATAAATGGCGAAGTAATTACCATTGATGGCGGTGAATGGCTACAGGGTGCAGGACAATTCAACGCACTTGAAATGGTAACTAACGAGATGTGGGATGAGATTGGCCAATCAACAAGAGCAGTGAAGGGAAGTTGATCAAACCATCCAATTTGTGATCTTGAACGCAGTGAAAGATTCTTCTTAAAGCAATAAGTTTACTGCTTACAATGTGAACAAGATACCTTTCTTTTTTCAAACGATAAAAATAAGAAAATTTATCTCTAATCAACTCATATATAGTAAGTTGTAAAATCGTATAGCCAGGTTGTCTCAATTTTAAATCAAAGCACCTATCTTTCATACAATAAAGCTTTAAATATTTTTTAATGGTTATGGAATCTACTGTTCCCTTGCATCATTAATATAACCAACGTATCAAAGCTATGCCTGTAAAATATCTCCCTTCAAAAAGACTGCTGTTACTTTTTATTATGCTGTTTATTAGCAGCGTTACTTTTGCACAGGATTATCAAAAGATCAATGCGCGCATTGATTCATTGGCAAAGAAAGATTTGCCGAAATCAGCCTTGCTGGAAGTGGATAAGTTGGAGCAGTTGGCACGTAAAGAAAGCAATGCGCCTATGCAGATCAAGGCGATATTATATAGGATCCAGTTTCAATCGGCCGTAGATGAAAATGCGATGGTCGCCGCTATTAACCGCGTAAAAACCGATGTTAACAAGGCATCCTTTCCGGTGAAGCCGGTTTTACAATCATTACTGGCAACGCTGTATCAGCAATATTACCATCAAAATCGCTGGCTGTTTAGTCAGCGTACAAGGCTTGCCGGCGCTGACACTGATTTTACCAAATGGGATCTGCAGACCATCAATAATGAAATAAGCCATCAATTTAAACTGTCGCTAAAGGAGTATAAACTTGAGCAAAATACGCCTGTTACCGTTTTAAGAGGAGTACTGGAAGGGGATACCTCAAACCGTTATCTACGCCCAACTTTATATGATTTACTGATACATCGCGCTTTAGACTATTTTTTAGCGGAGGAACCGGCGCTTACAAAACCCAGGCAGCCCTTTATCTTGAGTGATCCCCGGCTTTTTGGAGATAGCCGCGTATTTGCCGATTTGAAAATTGTGACCACTGATATGGCATCAACCTTTTACCACGGTATAAAATATCTGCAGCAGGCAACGCTTTTTCATCTCCAAAAGTCGGATGAAGCAGCCCTTGCTGATGTCGATTTAAAACGCTTAGGATTTTTATATACGCATGCAAATGTGCTGGCCAAAGATTCATTGTATCTAAACGCCCTCGAAAAAATTGAAACGCGATTTTCATCCACTCCAATAAGCGCAGATGCTTTGGTGTTACAAGGTAAATATTACCAGGATAAAGATAGTTTAAAAACAGCCTTAGGTTATTATATTAAGGCAGATAAGGCCTGGCCTGAAAGCCTGGGCGCCCGTAACGCCAACGGGTATATTCAGCAGATCCAACAAAAAGAGTTGTCAGCTGACCTCGAGGATGTAAATATTCCGGGTAAGCCGTTGTTAGCTTTGGTTAACTACCGCAATATTAAAACTGCACATGTAACCATTTATAAAATAGGGTCAACTCAATACGATGAGCTTGTAAATATAAAGCCCAATAATAACCAGTATAACAACGGTTTAATCCAAACATCCTATGGCGTTTTAAATTATTTAAAAAAGCTGAAGCCGGTTAAGGTGGAGGATTTGACTTTGCCAAATCCAGGGGACTATCGTAACCATACCACCGAATTTAAAATTGATCCGCTACAATCGGGAATTTATGTTTTAAAGGTGGAGGACACTGTATCTAACGGTCTAAACACACTCCAACTTACCTCGTTTAAGGTAAGCCGTTTGTCATTCGTTACCCGTCGCAACCCTGAGAATAAAATTGAATTGATGGTGATGGATCGGGAAACAGGCGTACCAATGCCCGGTGTACATGTTGCTATAAATAAAAATGAACACTTGGTCACGAACAAAAATGGAATTTGTTATACCGGATTATATAATGCAAATAACTACTCAATTAAATTGAATATCGGCAATGACACACTTTATACAGAACACAGATATACTCGTGGGTTATCTACGGACGATACATCCGATCGAACTATTCTGTTTACCGACAGACAGATATACCGACCAGGGCAAACCGTTTATTTTAAAGGGTTGCAAATAAGAACGGCAGGAGGGAGAAATAAAATAGAGATTAATAAGAAACTTACTGTAGATATTACCGATAATAACAATAAAAAGATTGTCTCCATTCCATTTATAACAAATGAGTTTGGAACATTTAGCGGGGTGTTTATTATTCCTCAAAATATTCCAAACGGAAATGTGATTATTTCTACCGATGATGGCGATAAACAGATCAGCGTAGAAGAATACAAAAGGCCAAGTTTTAGTGTTGAATTCATGCCTGTTAAAAGCAGTTACAAACCCGGCGACTCAGTGAGGTTAAAAGGAACTGTTTTAGCCTATTCAGGTTATGAATTATCAAATGCCCGGGTTGCGTTCCATATCACCCGCGAACACCAAATTATTTATCAACCGCATAGATACATTAATTATACAAGTGGCAGCGCTGAAATAGCAGCCGATACCATTACAACAGATAGCCAGGGTCGATTCGAAATTAAATTTAAGGCTGTTGCCGACAAAGAGACTGAGCAGGGAGAGAGGGATTATGCATTTAAAATAAATGCTGATGTTACCGAGGCGAGCGGTGAAACGCGATCGGCTAATTTGCAGCTGACAGTTGCCGATA
>JAQNCM010000371.1 GCA_029237615.1 Mucilaginibacter sp. | reverse complement strand
ACAATGAATATACTTTATGATCTTCTTCTTCGCCGGTACGTGTTGCAGGATTTTTAAGATACTCTGTAAAAGTAGCTTCCTTAATAATACTGTTACGACCTTCGATTGAGTGGTGTGTTTGTGTTTGTGCAAGCGGCGAATTTTCACCTGTCGCTGTTAAAACTACAGCAGCGCTTGTTTGGAATGTTCCGTTGCGTAAGCTAAAAAATGGAAAAGCATTTTTACCTACATTAATACCAACCGGACCTACCTTGGTACGTCCGTAACCAACAGCAACCGAAATAGTTCCCTGTGTTTGGCCTGGTTGTGATAAAACAGGTACTGCTATTGAATAACCGTTAGCGTCGATCTTTATCACATCTCCATCTGCATAACCCAGCTTCTTCATATCGCTTGGCGACATAGCAGCAAAGTTATCCCAGGTTACTTTTGATACCGGATCTGGCAGCTCCTGCAACCACGGGTTGTTGGCCCTTTTTCCGTCGCGCATTGCTACGCTCTGGTAAACCTGCAGTTCTGTTTTGTTACCATCAGCAAGCGCATTGCTGTGATCCATTATGGTTTGTGCAACAGCGTTCAGGTCGCGGCTAAATGTATAAGTGCCTGCAGGTTTATCTGCAACTTTAACAAAGCCGGTTTGCAATAAAGTTTCCCAGCCGCTTTGGCCTGATAAACTACCTTTGACTAATAGGTTTTTATCCCAGTTATTGCGTACGTATGAGTAGTAATCTTTAAAAGTACTTGCAGACCATACCAGCAAACTATGTTCTGCCTGACGGGTGTCATAAACCGGGTTTATGGCTGGCTGTAATATGGTATAGTAACCTTCAAGCGCATTGTCATCACCCCATGATTCCAGGTAGTTATGATTTGGTGCGATGATATTACAAAGTGAAGCAGTTTCGTCAGCAAAATTAGCGAATGACACTTTTAAGCGCACCTTTTTAAGTGCGCCAGCAACGTCATTGCTTTTATAATAATCATAAACGGGGTTAGCATTCAGGAAGAATACGGCATCAACCTCTCCCCTGTTCATCTCATTTACAAACTCTACAAATTCTGCATCGTTTCCTGCATACTGATGTGAAGGATTATCAAGATCGATCGTAGTTCCGTAACTGCCCAACAGGGAGTTGATGGCATTAACCAACACCTGGGTAGCAACATCGTTTGAACCTGCAACTACCAGCGCTTTACCTTTTGCAGCTAACAATTCTTTTGAAACTATGGCTATAGATTTAGCGGCAACGGTATTAGTTAATGTTTTTGTACCCGGTAAAGTGGTACCTGATATTGCGTTGTATAACGCAACCAGTGCAATGCCTTCTTCCGAAGGTTTAATAGGTATACGTACATCTGCATTGGTGCCTGTTACGCTCATACCGGTTTCAAACTGGATATGGCGCGACATTTTTTTGTTTTGCAGCGATTTGTTGTTACGATTTTGAACGTATTGCCTGATAAACTCGGCCGGAGAAATCCAGGTGCCCAGAAAATCAGCGCCAAAACTTACAATAACATCTGCTTTATCAAAGTTATAGTGTGGCAATACCGCCTTACCGAAACTGTTTTGATTAGCCTGTATAATGCCGGTATATGATACCGCATCATAATTTATGTGTTTGGTATTTGGATAAGCAGTAATAAAATCATTAATAACTGCTAAAGTAGACGGGCTGCTTACTGTTGATGAGACGATACGGATCTTCTTACCGCTTGCTTTAATGGCAGTAAGTTCATTTTTCACAAAATCATCAACCTGGCTCCATCCGTAATCACCGCCGTCTTTAATCGGGTTTTTTAAACGGTTAACATCATAAAGGTCAAGTACTGATGCCTGTGCCTGCGCACTTACACCGCCTTTAGCTAACAGGTCATTGGGGTTACCTTCAATTTTAATAGGACGGCCTTCACGGGTTTTAACCAAAATGGCATGTCCTTCATAGGTTGAAGTGTAAAAGTTAGGAATGCCGGGAGTTATCTCTTCAGGTTTTATTAAATAAGGTATAGACTTATGTACCGGCACTTTTTGACAAGCAGCCAGTGTTACAGCACCTACACCAAAACCAAGTGCTTTTAAAAAATCACGGCGTGGTGTTTTACCTGTCAAACCGCCGCCGGTTAAAACATCTTCGATAGGAATAGGCTCCGCAAATTCGTTTTTATTTAATTCAACAAATTCCGGGGTTTTGTTCAGCTCTTCTAAACCTTTCCAGTATTTTTTATTGCTATCCATTTAAGCTATATAAACTGTAATGCTTTTTAATCAATTATTAATAATGGCACTTACCGCACTCAATTCCACCCATCGCAGCTTCAGTTACGGGCTTACCTTGTTTAATCAGATCGTGCACCGCTTGCATTTTCTCGTAGTAAGCGTTACCTTTCATATTAACATTGGTACGCTTATGGCACTGAATACACCATTTCATGGTTAGTGGCGAATACTGATAAACCTCTTTCATTGTCTCAATAGGGCCATGGCAGGTCTGGCATCTAAGTCCGGCTACCTTAACGTGTTGTGAGTGATTGAAGTAAGCGAAATCCGGCAATGTATGGATCCGTATCCATTGCATCGGCCTTGATTTTGTGCTGTCGTATTTTTGTGTTTGCGGATCGTATCCCAGTGCATCATAAATCTTATGTATTTCAGGCGATTCAGTTTTAACAACCTTATGGCAGTTCATACATACATTTAATGATGGTATTGATGCATTTTTTGATTTGTATGCACCAGAGTGACAATACTGGCAATCAATTTTCATTGCGCCTGCATGCAGATCATGCGGGAACTTAATTGGCTGTACCGGTTGATAGCCCTGGTGAACGTTGGTTGTCCACATGGTTACCCATGTCCAGCTTCCTAATGCCAGGGTACCGCAAAGCAGCACGAAGAATACAAGTTTTTTATTTTTAGCCAGTTTTTTGAGCGTGGCCAGGCGATCTACCTCAACGGCTGGAACTTCAAGGGCGCCTTCTTCTTCAATTAGCAATCCTTTGCCTTTAAGCAACAGGCGCTCGAGAGTAGCAATTACCCTGTTTAATACCAGTATAATAATAAAGGCAAGTACAATTACGCCCAGCAGCGCAAAAATCATGAGGTCACTTGGACCTGTTTCCGCAGCAGTGCCCCCTGTAGCAGCGGTAGCTTTAGGTGCCGCCTGCATGGTTTTCCATGAGGTACGTACGTAAGCCAGAATGTTAGCTACATCACCATCAGATAACTCGCCGAACACTTGCATGCCCGCCTGGTTGTACTGATTATAAATCGTCACCGCCTTTTGATCTTTAGCTGCAATTAAGGCCTGGTTGTTCTGGATCCATTTGGTTAACCATTTGTCGTCAGTTTCATCCGTAATTGTTGGGCCTAATGCCGGACCGATCAGCTTTGAGTCGATCTTGTGACAGGTAGTACATTTCGATTTAAAAAGGGCCTCGCCCTTAGCAGCATCCCCTTGCGCATACGCCGAGAATCCCAAAAAAGCAAAACCGGCAATCAGCAAAACCGACCTTGAGAATTGTTTAAAAATCAATGAGAAACTCCTCATACAGTGTATTTATACTAAATAAT
>JAQNCM010000517.1 GCA_029237615.1 Mucilaginibacter sp. | reverse complement strand
GCATTCCAACAGGAGCGGCTTGGCGTTCGAGCGTCCGGACAGTTCCATGATCTTTCGGCCTGTAGCTGTCGAGCCCGTAAAGGAGAGCAGGTCGATATCCCGATGCAGGGCCAGCGCCGCCCCCACGCTTGAACCCAGGCCCGGCACGACGTTCAGGACGCCTTCCGGGACGCCCGCTTCCATTGCCAGCTCGGCGAGTTTCAGCGCCGAGCTCGCAGAGAGTTCTGACGGTTTGAGCACGACCGTATTGCCGGCGGCAAGCGCCGGACCAAATTTAAATACTGCGTTGACCGTCGGAAAATTCCAGGGTGTGATAGCCCCCACCACGCCCCGAGGTTCGTAGGTATTGAAAGCTAGCGTGTGGGCACTCAGCGGCGCGCTCTCTCCCAGGAGTTTGACGATGAAGCCCGCCCAGGAGCGCAGCAGCTTCGGGGCAAAATGTTCCGCATCATAAAGAGCTGCCTGGATGGGCTTGCCCATCTCCAGCGTATCCAACACAGCGAGTTCGGCTTTGTGCTCAACTATCAGATCCGCCAGTTTCAGGAGGACTTCGGCACGACGAACCGGGGGCAATTCCGACCAGCAACCGTCATCGAAGCGCCGACGGGCGATCCGCACGGCTTCGTCCACATCCGCTGAATTGCCAACTGCAATCTGGCACAAGGTCGTCTCCGTAGCCGGATTGATGTTGTCGAAGCGCTCCGTTGAGGCGGAAGGTCTGTAACGCCCATCGATGAAGGGATGGATATTCCAACTGACGGCCGACGCCTCTCTCCAATTCATTGCATCACCCTTTATTGAGACTAATCACGCCGCAAAGTAATTCGCGCGGCAATCAATTCCATACAATCACTGGAATTACTGTTACCGACTCGCGACTAACTGTTTGCCGAGTTTTATGCCGATCATCATGCAAACCGCATTCAAATTCGCGCTGATGTGATCGGGCATAATCGACGCATCCGCGATCCATAGATTGTCAGTCCCGCGGACGCGTAGATCCGGCCCGACGACCGCGCCCGCGTCCACGCCCATGCGGCAGGTCCCGTTCGGGTGTAGGCTAACTTCGGCGTGCGCACGAACGAACTCCCGCATTGCCTCCTCATTCCCAACGGCGGCGCCAGGAGTGATCTCCGCCTCAATAAGACTCGCGATCGGATCTCTCTTCATGATTCCCCTCACCGTTTCAATGCCCCGAACCAGTGTGTCGACATCAGCCTGGTCTGCAAGCAAGCGGCACTCGATTAGCGGGGAATCGTTGGGATCGTTGCTCGCGAGCCGTATACATCCGCTGCTGACAGGGTGAGTCTTGGCGATGCATGTCATGAATGCCGGATAAGGGGTGAATCCGCCCGTCCCACCCATTTTCCCTACATAGCCAATGGGAGCGAAATACAGCTGGATATCCGGAACCGGTTCGGAGGGGTCGGTTTTCAAGAAGGCGGTGCTTTCGAAGCCAGCTGAGATCGGGCCTTCACGATATCTGATAAATTTCGCAACTATGCTGAGTTTTTGCAGTAAACCTTCCGTTAAATTGTACGTTGGAATCTTGCTGCGATACACCAGTCGCATAAGCGGGTGGTCTTTGAGGTTGCGCCCGACCTCGGGTCGATCGAGTACGACAGCGATATTATGGCGGTTAAGCTCTTGGGCATCGCCAATACCTGACAGCATCAAGAGCTTCGGCGAATTGATGACGCCGGCGCAGAGGATGATATCTCGCGCCATTTCCCTGCGCTGTTTACCTTTATAAAGAAACGAGACGGCAACTGCGCGCCCATTCACTACTTCAATCTTTTCAACCAATGCATTCACAAGAAGCTTCAAATTGCTGCTGCTCAGGAGTGGCCTCAGAAAGGCGTCGGCGGCGCTGCACCGCAAGCCTTTGCGCTGTGAGCGCTGCAAATAGGACACTCCTTCTTGTGAGCGGCCATTATAGTCCTCGTTGAACGAGCGGCCGGCGGCGCAAGCAGACTTGACAAACGCCTCCGTGATAGCGTGAGGGTGTCTCACGGTGGTAACGTATTGAGGCCCCGCACGGCCCCTCAAAGGGCCGTTCTGATCGCTGGTTTCAAACTCACGGAAAATCGGAATGATCTCCCTTGCCGACCAACCTCCGACGTTCCCGCATCGCTCGGACCAGCGATCAAAATCTTCGGCGGCGCCGCGGACATAGATCATGCCGTTGATGCTGCTGCTCCCGCCCAAAACGCGCCCTCTTTTCCAATTTTCGCTGGCACCGTTTCGGGTGGCATCCGGTTGCGACCGATATCCCCAATCATGTTTCGCACTGGCGCGTGGTTGTCCGGCTGGGATCTTAATGAACGGCGAGCGATCCCAACCTCCGGCTTCGAGCACCAACACAGTTTTCTGCGGGCCGGATCTCGCAAGTTCGTAAGCCAGCGCACAACCGGCCGATCCCGCTCCGATAACGATGTAGTCCCAGATCATCGGGAGGTAACCCCTGCGGGGTCTTCAACTTGCGCCCCTGCCACCCGTAAGTCGTTTGGCAGTGCCTTAGCGGCTGCGTGCAACGCCATAACCATTCCTGGGAGAAGACAAATTGGAATCAGCAATGCGTAGCGCAGGGCTCCTATGCCGAATGACGGCGTCAATACGTCACTCAGCAAACCGACACAGAAGGGTCCGAGGCCGAAACCCAAGACGGCCGTGATAAGAATGCTGATAGATGCTCCCGTCGCGCGCAGGCTTGGCGCCAACACGCTATAGGCGGTAGCTACGAGTGGACC
>JAQNCM010000451.1 GCA_029237615.1 Mucilaginibacter sp. | reverse complement strand
TGAAGGGTGACCACCAGCGGAACATGTAACCGCCGCAGAATAGGCAAGGCTACGCTGCCATCGAGGGCGAAGTGCGCATGGATGAGAGCGGGCGCAGCCTTGGCCAGCTCATTCATGAATCGTGAGTGCCCGGGCAGCTTCCCAAAGAGCCGCGCGGCGGCGGCGGCGCGCAGACCGTCGGACCGGCAGAGGAGTATCTCTGGTTCTAAGGGCAGCCTCGGTTTCGTACGTCGCAGGCCAGCATAGACCGGCCGATATGTCGTGAGTGCGGATGCTTGAGCGACGATAAAGGTCTCGCTGATGGGCAGCAGCTTCTCACGGAAGATAACGACTGTTTGCCCAGGCATACGTCCAGCCCTACGGGAGTGATTGGATCGGAGACCTTCTAACGCCACGCAAATACTAGGAAGAACTCTGCAGAATAGCAAACCAGCCGAGAAGAAACCGGCAGCTTGGGGTTGCCCGGTCGCCAGCTTGTGTGAAGAGAGGCGTCATCGGAATGAGCCGCTGGGAGCGCCAAAGCCTCTCACCAGCCCCTTCAAATGTCCCAGGCACCGTTGTTCTGCGTCTCGCCTGCCCTGGGCGAACACCAAACCGTAGCGTGCCAGGTCATAGGTCACCAGACCTGCCCAGAGGCCGTGGAGTGCGTGTTTTCTGAGCACGCGCCCCATCCCGTGGCCATAACCTATGGCACGGTCTTCCGATATGTGACTCGTCAGCATATCGCGACGTGGATGAACAACTTTCATATTCCGCTCAAAACGGCCCCGCAGCCCGCGACTCAGGAGACTGATTACGAAATCCGTCTCTTCCCCGGAATCAAAAGGTGCGTGAGGTCCCGGGCCGATGCATAGATCGAAGCGCACCTCGGCGGGGATAGCGCTCCTGCGGAAGAACAGTGACGAACAGAACGTCGTCCGGAACGCATTGTGGCGACGAATGTTGCACGAACTCTGCACCCATCGGTTGCCACTGGAGATACCGCTGTCGTCCACCGAGCCTACCGCCAGCAAGCCGTAGGCGGGATGGGTACGGAGCCAGTCCGCCACCTGGCTGAGCAATCTCGGAGAGTAACTGCAGTCATCGTCAGGAAAGGCGACAAACTCACCCGCCGCCGCTTCTAGCCCGCGATTGCGTGCCCAGGACACGCCGTAGCCAGTCTCGTGAATGTGCTTACACACGACTCTTGTGCTCAGATCCGCAATGTATGGGTAGAGGCGACCATCTGGATTCTGGTCGACGACAATGACTTCGATCGCCGCTAAACCCTGGTCGAGAATCGAGGCAAACAGTCGCCGCAGTTCTTCGGTGCGACCCACCGTAGCTACGACTAATGAGAAGAGCGGCCTGCTAGACAGCGGCGGCACGGGGGGCCTCCGGAGCAAAGAAACGGCTGATCCAGTTGCCGATGAGGCGGCGCGACTTATACGGCACAGTCACATAACCGAAGAACATCGCAATCGAGAGCAGGTCTGGCCGGCCTTCGAACAGCATCTCGAAGAGAAGCTTGCAGAGTACGCGCATGCCAGCACCCTGGGCGCTCGCACGATTTGCGCAGACCCGGCTGAGGAAGCAGGAATACGCGTGCGGGGTCATCAGAGAGCGATTCTGCTGTCCCCACTCGTAGCAGGTGAGCCAGCTCAGCTTGCGCGTGATGGTATCCACGCTCTCGACGTAGTAGATGGAGAGCGGTTCGGCCACGACGGTCAGCGTCGCACCAGGGTAGCTGGCAGCTCGCAGGAACCAGTCGAAGTCCTGCAGGCCCGCCAGGTTCTTGGACCACGGCACCAGGAGCATCAACGCGCGTGAAGCGAAATAAGACGAGGTCTGGAATCCATTACGCGGAGCGCCAAGCACGTATTCACTCATAGGCTGCCCCGATGCCGGCAGATGATGAGGCACAATGGAATCCAATCCACCGCTTCGCAGCAGAATCTTGCAGGTTACGATTACCAGCAGGTTGCCCGACTCCACTGCTGCCTTCACCTGCTTCTCGATTTTGGCCGGCAGCCACTCATCGTCGTCGTCCAGAAATGCAATCCACTCGCCGCTGGCTACATGCACGCCCTCGTTGCGGGCGTCTGCAGCGCCCACGCTCTCAGCAAGCTGGCGGATCCGTATAGAGGACTCGCCAAGATCCGCGAGGACGCTGACAGTCTGCGGGTCCGGGCCATCCACCACGACAACGATCTCGAGATTCCTGTAGGTCTGAGCGAGCGCACTCCGCACCGCTCGCTGTACCAGCTCCGGCCGGTTCCGCGTCGGTATGACTACGCTGACTCTGGGGCTCAGATCCATCTGGTTCCTTCCGACCTCCTCTTGCGGGTCACCTAGTGCGTTGAGCCGGTCTCCATCGCTGCGGCATGTGTTATGAGCTTCGGCTCCTTTAGTTCCCAACCCCGCTAGATAGCCATGCGCCGTTCTCTGGGCCGCAGGATTGCTTTGGCATAATTCCGAGTCCCCCTCCGGGCGCTCCACAGAATTCCCGTCGCCTGAGTTGACGACCTTGCGATCAGCGGTGGAGTCGGGCGTCCGAAATGGCGCTGAAGCTTCCAGACCTCCCGATGGTATGCGTAGCATTCTCTGTATCCGCCCGGGAAGTGGACTAGATCTGGATAGACAGTAATACCCTCTTTCAGGAACGAGCACTCCTGAGCGAACACGTCGAGATGGATCGCGCCACGCGACTGCAAGGGGGTCCATGGTCCTCTTACGCCTAGGGAGGTCAGCTTTAGACCATGGAGCGCCAGTGCCAATGCGAACAGGGGTTCATCTGAAAAGCCTCCGTCGCGGAAAAAGCCGATCCGCAGCTCCGCAGCCCTAGTGAACAGGTCACGTGCTGTGTCGAAGAATCGTGTCGTTTCTTCTCCCGACCGGAAGTAGTAGCAGCCCCCGTTGAACTTGGGAAGCGATGTCAGTTGGTAGCGGTCAAGAACGAACGGCACGTCTACGGCTTGGTCTACGTCCGATGCAGTTAGATAGCGCCACCCGGGTATACCGAAGTACTGACCTTGGAAGGCTGCCCACATAGCTTCCAGATTATTCAGAACCAGGCAGTCGGTATCTATGTAAAAGCTCTCTTCGAAAGGGGTGAAGCGATCCAGGTGGAACTTGGGTTCCATCTGGCTTCCCATGTACGGCTCATGTGGAATCACGTGTGTGTACAGCTCAGCCAACTCCGGATCAGTGGAATCGGTTAGCACGGCCGACTCGAGGTCGGGCGCGTTCAACTTGATCGACATCGCGAGCCATTTTGCCATCTCGATGTACGGCTGCTTTCCAAACGCCATAGTGACAATGCCGCGGCCAGATCTTTTCAGATCCGGCATTTCTCTCCCCGGTAATGCGCACCGCTAGATACTTCTTTGTAG
>JAQNCM010000453.1 GCA_029237615.1 Mucilaginibacter sp. | reverse complement strand
CTTCGCACTGCAAGAGTATGTGGGAATGCGCTCCTGGGGATACCAAGGGCACTTTGCGAACGTCCTCGCCGCCTGGATCGTGCACTTCTTCTTCTGGGGACTGATCTGCCAAGTCATGTGGCATCGGTTCCGCGGCACGATTCAGCGGGCAAACCTCACCTACATTCTGACGCGGGTTGCGCCCGTCAGCCTGCTGCTCAGCGTGCTTGAAGAGGCTCTGTGGGTTGCGTGTTTCCCCAGCCTGCCGCTCGGGCACCATCACTGGGGGTACCTCCGACGCCTGCAGTTTTATCTCGATTCTGAACTGATCGACAACCTGGTGATTTTCTGGGTCAACTTTTTCCTGTTTCGAGGAATTGAGTATTACCAAAGATATCGCCAGGAGGAGTACGCGGCAGTGCGGCTTGAGGCGGAGCTTACGGCGGCGCAGCTCCGCGCCCTTCGCATGCAGCTCAATCCGCATTTTCTGTTCAACACCCTGAATAACATCAGCAGTCTCATCCACTCGGATCCGGAGGCGGCCGATCAGATGCTGGAACGAATGAGCAGCATGTTTCGTATGACTCTAGATAGGGGAGACGCCCAGACGATACCTCTGGGGGACGAGATAGATTTTGTGCAACTCTACTTATCAATCCAGCAGCAGCGCTTTCCTGAGACGGTGCACCACTACATTGCAGTCTCGCCCGAAGTGCGAGATGCGCTGGTGCCGACCATGATCCTGCAGCCAATCGTGGAGAACGCCTATGTGCATGGGGTGTCAAAGACAGCGGGCCATGCGTTCGTCGGTATCGAGGCGCAGTCCTACAGCGGGCAGTTGCGGATCTGCGTGCGTAACTCTGGGCAGGGGCTCGGGCCCGGCCACCCATTCAAGAACGGGCGGGAGCGAGTTGGCATTCCAAACGTGAAGGCGCGCCTCAACCTGCAGTACGGAGCTTCCCACCAGTTCACGCTAGAAGAGGTATCTGATGGCGAGGTGCAGGCGATTCTGTTGCTACCGCTCTCTTATCCGGCAGGTCTAAACGGTGCCTGAGGTGTACCACCATGCCTATACGGGTGATCATTGCAGATGATGAAGTACTAGCACGGCAAAAGCTTCGGCAGTTTCTGCTCGACGAGACGGGAGTAGAGATCGTCGGGGAGGGTGCAACCGCGCTGGAGACCATCGACCTGGTTCAGTTTACAAAGCCGAATCTTGTCTTTCTGGACATCCAGATGCCAGGCATGGACGGCTTCGATGTCATAGCTGCTTGCCCGAAAGATGGAAATGAGCAGCCGCGGATAATCTTTACAACAGCGTACGACGGCTATGCGCTTCGCGCGTTTGAGGTGAACGCGGTGGATTATCTACTGAAGCCCTTCACGCGCGAGCGCCTGAAACTGGCGATCCAACGCGCGAAGAATCATATCCAGACAAATGAACACTCATCCACGCATGGCAATGCGAACACCGCGCAGGGCTATCACACCCGTGTCGTCTTCAAGTCCAAGGGACGCATCTTGTTTCTTCCCGTCGAAGAGATCCGGTGGGTAGGCGCGGAAGAGAATTACCTCCGCATCTGCACGGAGCGTGAGACGCACCTGCTGCGAGAGACGATGGCGAAGTTTGAGGAGAAGTTGGATCCAATGGTCTTCCTTCGGGTTCATCGCTCGGCAATTGTGAACCTCCATCACGTGAAGGAGATCCGCACGGACAGCCCGGAAGGGGACGCCACCGTGATCATGCGCGACGGACAGCGCATTCCCGTCAGCCGGGGCTACCGTGCGCGCATCACGCGGCTACTCGCACACTGATTGCGAGCAGGGCGCGACAGGATCTTAGCAGGAGCTAACAGCAAGGCGATGAGGCATAGAGCTTTTTGATTTGCCCGGGCTGCGCCCGCTCCTGGGCAAGAGGCAAAGCAGTGCATTTGTCCCGAACGCCCGGTCCACCCCTCTTTGCCGCGAGCTGGTAATAACCAGTTCCATGGCCGAAGTCATAACCGATCTTCTGTTCACCAAAATCGAAAGCGATCATTACCCTGTCAGGCTAATTAACGCGTCATGTTGTACCGTCTAGGGCGATAAGATAGGCACACGCTATGTCCGGCGCTGACCGAAGCATTCTCGCACGACGCGGGCCTTGGCTCTGCTCGATATCGGTACTGGTCTGCGGATGAGCGAGTGCTTCGGAGTGATGTGGCCGGATGTAAATTTCAGGGTTTGCAAACCGGATCTCGGAGGAGATGGATGGACGAGCATTTTCAACGGACCGCTGACAGCAACGCGTTTCGGGTTGCCCTTTCAGGATTCAACCTGATCAATTCTCCACGCCTCAACAAGGGGACCGCCTTCTCGGATCACGAGCGCGACATCTTCGACTTACACGGCTTATTACCGCCGCACGTCGGAAATCTTGATGAACAGATCGAACGTCGAAAGGATGCTTTGCGGGCTCAGCCAAGCTCCTTCAGCAAATACAGCTTCCTGCGTGACCTGCAGGATACAAACGAGACACTCTTCTACGCGCTGGTGGTCCACAATATTGAAGAGATGCTGCCTCTGGTGTACACGCCAACTGTGGGTGACGGATGCCAGCGCTTCAGCGAAATCTGGAGAAAGCCGCGGGGATTATTTCTCAGCTATCCGAATAAAACTCGCATCGATCAGATCCTCAGCCATTCCCGCTGTGACGACGTGAGATGCATCGTCGTCAGCGATGGTGAACGAATCCTGGGGCTGGGGGATCAGGGTGCCGGAGGCATGGGCATCCCGATCGGAAAGATGGCCCTTTACACCGCTTTGGGCGGGATCCATCCGGAGCATTGCCTACCGATTCTGCTCGACGTGGGGACGGATAACGAGGACCGGCTGAAAAGCCCGATCTACATTGGGTGGAGGCATCACAGGGTCCGCGGCCAGGACTACGACGATTTCATCGATGTGTTT
>JAQNCM010000455.1 GCA_029237615.1 Mucilaginibacter sp. | reverse complement strand
GTCGGTGACGGAGGAAATCGAGCGGCTCGCCGTCGCCAGGGCATCGAGTGCCGAGATCGGCCGAGTCGCCAGGGAGCAGGGCATGTTGACACTTCGACAGGACGGTTGGACGAAGGCCCAGCTCGGGATCACATCTATAGAGGAAATTCTGCGAGTCGTTGCCTGACGCTTACCGCGCCAGGCTCGGATTCCGCACAAGAAAGGGGTAGTTGCGTGAACCAGCCGATCTATGAAATTCCGGTGACGGGTCCTGGAGGAACTCCGTACCCGGTCCCGGTCCCATCGACGGTCCCACCGGTTCAGCATCCAGCGCCCTCTTTTGAGGCCTCCCCACCATGGGAATCCAGCGTTTTGCCGCCAGCGGTGTTCGACGTATCGCTCGATGAATTGCCTCCCCCGGCGGCACCCGAGAGCCAGCTCGTCTACGACGAGGCCACCAGGTCTGCGCGAGCGCAGGCCGATCCCGAACTCATTGCAGCGCTGCAGGAGGTGCTGATGCTGGCCGCTTCCGATCTCCACGTGACGAGCAACGCCCCGCCGATGATTCGAGTGGATGGCGCGCTTCGGCCCGTCGAGGGCTATCCGGTCTGGAGCCGTGAGCGCGTTGCGCGCGCGATCAAGAGCATTCTCACGCCGCAGCAGATCGAAGCGTTCGAGGAGAACCTCGAGCTGGACCTCGCGTACACGGTGTCGGCCAACGCGCGCTTTCGCGTGAACATCTACCAGCAGCGCGGAGCGATCGGGGGAGCGTTCCGACTCATTCCCACGGGAATCAAGAATCTGGAAGAGTTGGGCATGCCGGAGTCGTTAGGCCGGTTCGCCGAATTGCCGCGCGGTCTGGTACTCGTGACGGGCCCGACCGGATCGGGCAAGTCGACCACTCTGGCCGCGCTCGTCGACCTCGTCAACCGTACCCGCGCGGATCACATCGTGACGATCGAAGACCCGATCGAGTTCCTGCACTCCAACCACAAGTCGCTCGTCAACCAGCGTGAGGTCGGTGCGGACACCCACAGCTTCGCCAACGGCCTCAAGCACGTCCTACGGCAGGACCCCGACGTCATCCTGATCGGGGAGTTGCGTGACCTCGAGACGATCTCCGTCGCGCTCACGGCAGCAGAGACCGGACACCTCGTCTTCGCCACGCTCCACACGCAGGACGCACCCCAGACCATCGATCGCGTCATCGACGTCTTCCCACCGCATCAGCAGGGTCAGGTACGCGCTCAGCTCGCGGCGACACTGCAGGGTGTCGTGTGCCAGACGCTCGTCAAGCGCGCGTCCGGTCGAGGGCGGGCGGCGGCGACCGAGGTAATGATGGCCACGCCCGCCATCGCCAACCTCATCAGGGAAGGGAAGACCTTCCAGATAGCTTCGGCGATGCAGGCGGGCCGTGGACTTGGCATGCACACCATGGACCAGCACCTCGCCGAACTCGTCAACGCCGGCATCATCACCCACGAGGCGGCGCTTGAGAAGGCGCACGATGCCGACGGCATCGGACGTCTCATCCAGCGGGTCGAATCGCCCATCGAGGCCACTACCCGCGCAATGGCTGCCGGCAGCATCGACTTCGGCGACTCCTACTCGGGAGGCATAGACCAGTGACCAACGTGCAGGCATACACCTATACCGGGCGCAATGCCGCTGGCAAGCTGGTGAAAGGGCGGGTGGATGCGGCCAGCGAATCCGTCGTCGCCTCCCGATTGCACGGGATGGGACTTTCGCCGGTGTCGATCACCGAGGCGTCGGACGGAACGGGCCTTCAGCGTGAGATCTCGATCCCCGGGTTCACGAAGGGTGTGAAGCTCAAGGATCTTGCGGTGATGAGCCGCCAGATGGCGACGATGATCGGCTCGGGTCTTTCCCTGCTCCGCACGCTCAACATCCTCGCCGACCAGACCGAGAGCAAGCCGCTCTCAAAGGTGCTCGCGACCGTGCGCAACGACGTTGAGTCCGGTACTTCGACGTCGGACTCGTTCGCCAAGCATCCGGAGACGTTTCCGCCGTTGATGATCAACATGGTGCGCGCGGGGGAGACCGGCGGTTTTCTCGACGGCGCCCTCAACTCCATCGCGGAGAACTTCGAGAAGGAAGTCAAGCTCCGAGGCACCATCAAATCGGCGATGACCTACCCCGTGATCGTGTTGATCATGTCGCTCGTGTCGGTCGTCGGAATGCTCGTGTTCATCGTTCCCGTGTTCAAGAAGATGTTCGAAACCCTAGGTGGCCAACTCCCGTTGCCGACCATGATGCTGGTGTATCTCTCTCAGTCGATGGTGTACGTGGTGCCGATCGTGGCGGTGGTCTTGATTGCCTTCGCCCTGTGGTGGCCGAGGAACAAGAACACCGAACGTGTGCGCAAGTTCCTCGACCCGATAAAGCTCAAGCTGCCCGTGTTCGGCCTGCTGCTCAAAAAGATCGCCGTCGCCCGGTTCAGTCGCAACTTCTCGAACATGATCGCGGCCGGCGTGCCCATTCTTCGAGCGCTCGCCATTGTGGGCGAGACCTCGGGCAACTGGGTGATAGAGGATGCCCTCAGGAAGGTCGGCGAAGCGGTGCGCCAGGGCCGCTCCGTGGCGGCGCCGCTCGCCGAGCACCCCGTCTTTCCGACGATGGTCACCCAGATGATCGCTGTCGGCGAGGATGCGGGATCGCTGGAGGTCATGCTCACCAAGATCGCCGAGTTCTACGACCAGGAGGTCGAGGCGGCAACCGAACAGCTCACGGCCATGATCGAACCGCTCATGGTCGCGTTCCTCGGCGTGGTGGTCGGTGGCATGATCGTGGCGCTCTACCTGCCGATCTTCAACATCGCCACGCTGATCAAATAGTTCGCTCGAAACTCGCGAAATCTCGCCTCAACCCCTCTAACTGGGGTACGAAAAACGCCGTAAGTGCCCCGATCGGGGGCGTGTCACTGCGGGATGGCGCCCCCTAGCATCTCAAGTGGGGGTTCAAAAAGACTTCGCCCGACATCAAATGATTCTTCACAGAAACGGACATTCACATGATTTCTCGCATCACGCGTGCGCTGACCGCACGTCGCACGGCACTCCAGACGGGCGAAAAGGGCTTCACCCTGATCGAGCTTCTCGTCGTCGTCATCATCATCGGCATCCTCGCGGCCATCTCCATCCCGGTGTACCTGGGCATCCAGGACAACGCGAAGGACAGCGCGACGAAGTCGGACCTCACGAACTGGAAGACGGGCGTGATCGCGGCCGAGACCTCGGCCAA
>JAQNCM010000080.1 GCA_029237615.1 Mucilaginibacter sp. | reverse complement strand
AGCAGGTCAACTAAATTTTTACTTTTAACACTTTTTAACAACTGTATAAATTATTTTTAGCCCACTAAAATATTCGAATGAATAAATTTCTTTTTGCTATTCTTTTCTCTATAATGAGTACGGCTGCTTTAGCCCAGGTTCCGAACCAGCCAAGGTATTCGCTTTCAAAATCCACTATTCCGGCAGATAGTTTGAGTTATCTTGAACCAAAAGATTATATAATAGGGGGTATTACCATCACCGGAACTAAAAACCTGGATAAAGATGTACTATTAACCATATCAAAATTAAACAAAGGCGACCGGATCAATTTACCCGGAGAAGCTAATGCTAATGTGATAAAAAATATGTACAACCAGGGGCTTTTTGATGATGTACAATTAAACATTACAAAAATTAACCTGGATACTATTTACCTGGAAATAGCAGTTGTTGAACGTTCAAGGTTATCGCGGCTGCATTTAACGGGCATCCGAAAAGGAGAAATTGAGGATGTACAGAAAAAGTTGGCGGATAAGACCGGTAAAATTGTAAATGAGAACTTGTTAAGCACCACAACCGCTATCATCAAAAAACATTTCAATGAAAAAGGGTATCTTAATACTACTGTTACTATTAAGCAACGAAAAGATCCGGGCGATGCCAATAGTGTAATACTTGATGTTGCGATTGATAAGAAACAAAAGGTAATGATATCCGAAGTTAAATTTGCCGGAAACACAGCCTTTTCCCAAAAGAAACTTAAAAAGTATTTATCAAAAACGCGCGAAAGGAAGTTTTATAACGTATTTGGTTCGAAAAAATTTAAGCAGGATA
Organism: Mucilaginibacter sp.; assembly: GCA_029237615.1. GTDB lineage: Bacteria > Bacteroidota > Bacteroidia > Sphingobacteriales > Sphingobacteriaceae > Mucilaginibacter. The sequence goes on along the minus strand of JAQNCM010000080.1, from coordinate 16,749 downwards.
AGTACGACGAAGATAAGCAAAGCCTTATAACCAAAATGCAGGATAAGGGATACCGCGATGCTGAGCTTATAAGTGATACCGTGTATAAAACCGGCGAAAACACCGTTGGTGTTAGAATTAAATTATTTGAAGGACACAAATATTACTTTGGTAACATCAAATGGTCAGGCAATGCTAAGTATCCTTCCGTTTTGCTCAACAAAATATTTAAAATAAAAAAGGGTGATGTTTTTAGTGAGGATGAACTAGGAAAGAGATTAAGCGGGCCAACACAAAGCAACGATGACGTTTCATCATTTTATTTAAATGATGGTTATTTAACATACAGCGCCGATCCGGTTCAAACCAGAATATATCATGATACTGTTGACTTGGATATAAGGGTGTACGAAGGGCCGCAATACACAATTAACAGGGTTATTTTAAAGGGGAATGATGTAACCAACGACAAGGTGGTTATGCGCGAAATAAAAACTAAGCCCGGTCAAAAATTCAATAAGGAATTATTGATACGCAGTACCCGTGATATTGGTCAGCTTGGAAATTTTGATGACCAGAAGACTGAACCAAAACCAACCAATATTAACCCGCAGGACGGAACAGTTGATATAGTTTATAACGTGGTTGAGAAGCCATCTGACCAAATCCAGCTATCAGGTGGTTTTGGCGGAGGGATGCTGGTAGGTACGCTCGGGCTAACGTTCAATAACTTTTCATTAAGAAATATTTTTCACCTTAAAAGCTATAAACCACTGCCAAAAGGCGATGGTCAAAAGTTGAGTATACAAGGTCAATCAAGCGGCCGCAGTTATCAAAACTATTCATTTACATTTTCTGAGCCATGGCTTGGAGGCAAGAAGCCAATTTATTTTGCTCTATCTGCCTATACACAGTTAAGCTCTACAGGGCAGTATTATGCACCAACAAGCCCTTACTATAATAATTTAAGGATAAACGGTGTAGGTGTCACGTTGGGTAAAAAGTTAACCTGGCCCGATAATTACTTCCAGTTAAATTATTCGTTAAACCTTGACCATTATAACCTGGATAATTATACCGGTTATCTTTTTCAAAACGGTACATCATATAACATTAGGTTGACGCAGGAATTATCGCGTAACTCTCTTGACGCACCGATATATCCAACAGCAGGCTCGAACATTAAATTGACGATACAGGGAACGCCGCCATACTCATTATTTAATAATACCGATTACAAGATTGCCACCCCTGAACAGATTTATCATTTTGTTGAATATTATAAAGTTAAATATGATGCGCAATGGTTCACCCGTATAACAGGTAAACTGGTATTAATGTCACAGGTCAGATTCGGATTTTTAGGGGAATATAATTCTATTGTTCCGCCGTCACCATTTGAACGGTTTAAATTGGGAGGCGATGGAATGCAGAGCTATCAATTTTTACAGGGAAGCGATATAATTGGTTTAAGGGGTTATCAGAATTTCTCTATTATTCCTGAGGGAACCAATTACAATACCACAACTAATCCCGGAAGTACAGTTTACAATAAATATACCTTTGAACTTCGCCATCCGGTTATCCAAAGTCAGTCGGCTACAATATTTTTGTTAGCCTTTGCAGAAGGTGGTAATGTATGGAATTCTTTTAATAATTTTAACCCGTTTAATGTTAGGCGTTCGGCAGGTGTTGGAGCACGGGTATTTTTACCTATTTTTGGCTTGCTCGGACTTGACTATGGATATGGGTTTGATCCAATTCCGGGAATTCCAGGTGCAAACAAGGGACAGTTTAGTTTTTCAATTGCGCAGAGCCTGAGTGGAGGGTTTAATTAATTGGGTAAATTATTGTAATGAAGCGGATAATTTTAATACTGGGTTTTACGTTTGTAATGGTTACTACAGCATTTGCACAGCGCTTTGCATTTGTAGATTCGGATTATATATTAAAACACATGCCCGAGTATGCTTCGGCCCAGAAACAATTAAAAGCTTTATCGGCACAATGGCAAAAGGAAGTTGATAACCGCTATTCGGAGATTGACCGCTTATATAAAGCTTATCAGGCTGACCAGGTTTTGATGACACCTGATTTGAAAAAAAGGAGAGAATCTGAAATTTCCGACAAAGAAAAAACAGCTAAAGACTTTCAAAATCAAAAATTTGGCCCTGGCGGCGAACTTGAGCAACGCAGCAATTCCGTAATCAAACCTATTCAGGATAAAATGGCGAAGGCGATTCAAGCTGTTGCGGAAGGCGATAACCTTGATATGATATTTGATAAAAACAGCGAAGTAATTATGTTGTATGCGAATCCGCGTTACGACAGAAGTAAGGACGTTATAGTCCGTCTTGGGTTAAAGCCAGGAGTATTTGCAAAATGATTTATAATAAATACAATAATTCCACTATTTTTAAACACAGAACATTTTAAACACAGAACAAAAAAAATGAAAAAATTATTTAAAGTTGCTTTAGTTGCAGTATGCATTTTAATGATAGGCAACTTTGCTAAAGCACAAACTAAAATTGGCTATATTAATTTCCAGGGCCTGATTACACAAATGCCGGAAGCTAAAACGGTTAAAACACAGCTTGATGTTTATTCAAAACAATTCACAGATGAGCTTACAACAATGAGCAATGAATACCAAACAAAAGGCAAGGATTTTCAGACCCAAAGTGCAACAATGACAGATGCTGTAAAAACAGCAAAAACAACTGAATTGCAGGATCTTCAAAAACGTATACAGGATTATCAAAATACTGCGCAGCAAAAATTTGATGAAAGAACTAATGAGCTTTCCAAACCTTTAATTGACAAAGCCCGTGCAGCATTAACAGCAGTAGCTAAAGAAAAAGGCTATAACTATGTTTTGGATTCAGGACAGGTGCAACTGCTGGTTTCACCTGAAGGTGATGACATGATGACTGCTGTAAAAGCTAAGCTAGGCTTAAAATAGCAGTATTTTATACCAACACAAAGAACCTATAGCTTTACAGGTTCTTTTTTGGTTTTATTTTTATAGTGTAATAAATAAACAAAGATGAAAAAACTATTTAAAGTTGCTTTAGTTGCCGTAGGGATTTTGATGATGGGCAATTTTGCCAAAGCACAAACTAAAGTTGGCTATATTAATTTTCAGTCGCTGATATCACAAATGCCTGAAGCAAAAACTGTTAAGACTCAGCTTGATACTTATTCAAAGCAATTTACCGATCAGCTTGCGGTAATGCAGAACGAACTTCAAACAAAGGGTAAGGATTTTCAGGCTAAAAGTGCGACAATGACTGATGCTGTGCGTTCTTCAAAACAAACTGAACTGCAGGACCTTCAAAATCGTTTACAGAATTATAACACTACAGCTCAGCAGAAATTTGAAGAAAGATCTAACGAATTGATAAAACCATTAACCGATAAGGCTCGTGCAGCGTTAACAGCAGTGGCGAAGGAAAAAGGTTATACTTATGTTTTGGATTCGTCACAAGTACAATTGCTGGTGTCACCAGAGGGGGATGACCTGATGACTGCTGTAAAACTTAAAATGGGTTTAAAGTAACCAGTAATTACAAGTCATTTACAAAAGCGCCCTGACTTTGTGGGGCGCTTTTTTTATTTTTACGCTGATGTTAAACAATAAACCTATTGGGATATTTGATTCGGGCTATGGCGGTTTGACCGTTTTTCGGTCAATTTTTCAGGAACTTCCGACGCATGACTACATTTATTTAGGCGATACCGCGCGAGCTCCCTATGGTAACCGTTCATTCCAAACCATTCACCAGTATACATGGGAATGTGTACAATGGTTATTTAAACAGGGTTGTCCACTGGTAATACTTGCCTGTAATACGGCATCGGCAAAAGCGTTGCGCACTATACAACAACAGGATTTAAAAAACGAAGACCCGTCAAAGAGAGTATTGGGTGTTATAAGGCCAACAGCTGAGGTTATTGGAGATTATACTAAAACAAAAGAGATTGGTGTGCTTGGCACAAAAGGAACAGTGCAGTCCGGATCATACAAGATAGAGATAGGACATTTTTTTCCTGAATTAAAAGTTTACCAGCAGGCTTGCCCGTTATGGGTCCCAATTATTGAGAACGGCGAACATGATAAGCCAGGCGCTGATTATTTTGTAAAAAAATACCTGCAACAGCTATTGGCTCAATCCGCTGATATTGATACACTATTATTAGCCTGTACCCATTATCCGTTATTACAACAAAAGATCAGGCAGTTTTTACCTCCTGACATTCAAATAGTATCACAAGGGGATATAGTAGCAAAAAGCCTTGTTGATTATCTTCAGCGTCATCCGGAAATGGATAATAAACTTACCAAAAATAGCAGCCAGCAATTTTTTACTACTACGGACGATACAGCAGACTTTGATCATTATGCCGAGATATTCTTCTCAGCTCCTGTAACATCAGCTTTTGCAGAGATCAAGTGTTAATTACTAAGCGGAAACCAAGATCAGGTTTTTAAATGGAAGTGAAGATGTTAAAATGGAAAGGTTGTAAAATATCTTTTCTTTTTTTAAGCCAAAAACTTACATTAGCAGATAGTCAGCAATTTTTTTGATGAAATTAAAAGCTTGTTTTGTCTTCCTTGTTCTGTTAAAAATTACCCCCCTGTTCGGTCAGGAGATTGACACTGTTAAATTATTTTTTGCGATAAATGAATACCAGCTATCCTCGAATAATCAAATCAGGCTTGATGCGCTTTATAAGGCATTAAGTTATTACCCGCGCATCAGCATTACCGGGTATGCCGATTTTTTAGGGGATGATCCAAAAAATCTGGTACTATCTGTAAATCGGGCCGAAACGGTTAAAGCTTACCTGTTATGCCTGAACAAGTACCTGGTGATTACGACGGAAGGAAAAGGCACTGTCCCGGCTTCAAAAAAAGATTTACAATATGGCGACCCAATAAACCGCAGGGTCGATATTGTTATTAAAAGTAAGCCAGGAGTGAAGTTGATACCATCACCGCGACAAGTATGGGAAAAACAGGACGCCGACTTGCCGCCGGAAGATATTAAGGAGTTTAATAATAAGATTAATAAGCTGTCAGTTTTAGACGCAGGTAAAAGTATTTCGCTTGATGAATTGAACTTTCTGCCGGGACGGCATTTTTTAAACCCGGAGTCGGTTTATTATATGAAAACGTTAGCCGCTTACTTAAAAAATAACGATAAACTGGTTTTTGAAATACGGGGACATATTTGTTGCGACTACAATAATCCCGATGGTTATGACATAGATACCCGCCAATATGGACTTTCTCTTACGCGGGCGAAATTTATCTACGACTACCTGTTTAAAAGCGGAATCGCTAAAAAGCGCATGCGCTATACCGGCGTAGGCAGCAGCCAACCCAAAATTTACCCTGAAGTTACCGATCGCGACCGGTCCCTGAACCGGCGGGTAGAGATAGTGATAGTTAGTAAGTAAAGGAGCATCCTCCTAGGTTTGTAACTTTATCTATCAACTTAGTCAACTATTCAAACCAATCTAACTCAATCAACCAAAAATTATTAAGTTTGCAGATAAAGCAAAAAGGGTGAACTTTTATCTCACATATTTTTTTATAGCAATAGGGCTTTTTGGCTTTTCGGCCCTGTTTGCCCTGTTTGGCGTTTATGCTGAGCGTAAAGTCTCGGCCTTTATACAAGACAGGCTTGGCCCAACCGAAACGGGTAAATACGGCTCATTACAAACATTTGCAGATATTCTGAAAATGCTGCAAAAAGAACTAATCACGCCGGCAGCTGCTGATAAATTATTATTTATGGCAGCACCAGCCATTATTTTTATTGCGGTGTACCTGGGCTTTGCTGCGTTGCCATGGGCTCCTGGGTTGGTGCCATCCAAATTAAACCTGGGCTTATATTATATTTTTGCCATTATATCTATAGAGACCCTGGGCATATTAATGGCCGGTTGGGGATCAAACAATAAATATTCCATACTGGGTGCAATGCGTTCGGCTGCGCAGATCATTTCTTATGAGATCCCTGCCGGTTTTGCATTAATCTCGGTGGTGATGATAGCGCAGACATTAAACCTGCAGGATATTGCGACACAGCAAGGTGTTTTATCAACTGAAAAAATAATGTTCGCCGGCTTTTGGGATGTATCCTCTATAGGCGGAATATTTGCATGGAATGTTTTCAGGGCGCCGCATCTGTTGATAGCGTTTGCTATTTATTTTATAGCCTCGTTGGCCGAAAGTAACCGGGCTCCTTTTGATATACCGGAAGCAGAATCGGAATTGGTTGCAGGCTTCCACACGGAATATACTGGCCTTAGATTTGCCCTTGTTTTTTTAGCTGAATATTCCATGATGTTTATGGTATCAATGGTTGGGGTAATACTGTTTTTGGGGGCCTGGAATACTCCCTTACCAAATATCGGCCAAGTACAATTAGCAACCTGGACAACCGGGGCTGGCTGGGGTATTTTATGGATAATTATTAAGACATTGACCCTGGTAGGTATACAAATGTGGATAAGGTGGACATTGCCACGTTTACGGGTAGACAAACTGATGGCATTATGCTGGAAAGTATTAACACCGCTTGCATTTGTCTGTATGCTGGTATCTGGAATATGGCGGTTGTGGCTTATGTAAATAGGTCATTAGTTATTATGGCAATGGTCATTGCATGAAGCAGAGAAAAAATGACTCAATGACCAATGACCCAATGAAATAACAATGGTAAAGGAAACAATAAACGGCTTACAAACTGCACTGAAGGGATTATCGATCACCTTCAGGCATCTTTTTGCGTCGCATAAAAAAAGAGATTTGTTGCCTGCAAGTGATAACAACTATTTTAAACAGATGGAAGGCACTAATACCATACAATATCCGCATCAAAAGTTGCCTGTGCCCGAGGTCGGTCGTTACCAGCTGGAGGTGGAGATTGATGATTGTATTGTGTGTGACCTCTGCTCCAAGGTTTGTCCTGTTAACTGCATTGATATTGAATCAATTAAGGCTACAGAAGCCATAGGGCAAACATCAGACGGTACCACAAAAAGACTGTATGCCGCCAAGTTTGATATTGATATGGCCAAATGCATGTATTGCGGCCTGTGTACCATTGTTTGCCCCACAGAATGTATCGTGATGACCAACCAGTATGATAAAAGCGTTGTGGACCTGGGTCAGCTAACTTACCAGTTTTCGGACATGACACCAGAAATTGCTGCCGAAAAAAGGCGCGAGTTTGACCAGCAGCAGGCAGAAAGGCAGGCAGCTAAGCTCGCCGCCATGCAGAAAAAGGAGGGAGGCGCATGACTTTGGTGCAGGTACTATTTTATGTAATGGGATTTATAACTGTGGGTTCGGCGATATTTGTGGCGGCTGCTAAAAACCTTGTACGTTCTATATTTATGTTTTTTATAACCCTGTTTGCATTGGCCGGGTTGTATGTGCTTGCCCTGGCCGATTTCGTAGCCATTACGCAGGTGGTGATCTATGTAGGCGGTATTTTAGTATTGATCCTGTTTGCTTTTATGCTCTCCGGAAAAGAAACCTTGAATTACATTTCACAACAGCGAAAGCAATTTATCAGTATAAATAAACTGCCCGCGCTTTTGCTGGCGGGTTTATTTTTAGTTGTATTGCTCAATATGATATTTAAGGTTGATGCTGGTAATTTGGCCTGGATAAAAAAATCAGCCGATTATAAGAATGTGATTACCCCAACTGCTGCGATGACAGAAAATATTGGCGTTAACCTGATGACCAGTTATTTACTGCCTTTCGAAGCTATTTCTATTTTATTATTGGTTGCTTTGGTGGGTGCTGCCCATTTATCAAGAAAGGAGCCTCAACCATGATCTCCTTAACTGATTTTTTGGTTGTGAGCGCGGTATTGTTTTGCATCGGTTTGTATATGATCGTATCTAAACACAACGCCATACAAATATTAATAGGCATTGAGCTGATGCTGAATGCAGCAATCTTAAACCTGGTGGCTTTTGGTAAATACGACCGGTTAAACAACGGAGGCCAAATGTTTGCCCTGTTTGCCATAGTACTTGCAGCCGCTACAACAGCAGTGGCTTTGGCTATTATTTTAAATGTTTACAAGAAATACAAAACCATTGATCCGGGGAAGATTGATAGTTTAAAGGATTAATTAAAAATGAATATAATTAAACTTGTCAATGCGAGGCACGATGCAATCGCATGCTATATAGAAAGGCCATGCATAGTTCGCGTTGCTTCGTGCCTCGCAATGACAAGTAATGAATAAAGGTTAAATTAATAAATTGAACAATTTTTTACAAGCCATAGATGCATTAACAATCCGCTTTACACTGGCAGCAGTGTTACTGCCGCTGCTTGCCTTTATAATTAATTTTTCATTGCCGGGTAAGCGACTGCAAATAGCAGGGTGGATATCCACTATTGCTATTTTAATTAGCTGTGGTTTATCAGCCTTTGTATTTGCAAGGGTCTGGAACGGTCACCAGGTGCACCAGCATGTGCTTTGGTTCACCATAGGCAATACTAAAGTTTATTCGGGAATCTTACTGAATAACCTTTCAGTTTTGATGCTGTTATTGGTTAACCTGATTGCATTGCCGGTACATATCTACTCCACCGCCTATATGAAGAACGATGAAAACATTAGTCGTTACTTCGCTTATCTCAGCTTTTTTTGTTTCAGTATGCTGGCACTGGTGGCGGCGGATAATTTAATAATGTTCTATATTTTTTGGGAGCTAGTTGGGTTTTCATCCTACCTGCTGATTGGTTTTTGGTTTACACGCGATAAAGCGGTGCAGGCTAATAAAAAAGCCTTTATCATGAATAGGATAGGGGATATAGGATTGTTAATAGCGATAATTATCATTTCCGCCACGTTTCACACATTTGATATTGACAAACTTTTTGGACAAAACTCCATAATAAAATCGGTATCCTTTTTAACAAGAGGAGAGTGGCTTTCACCAAATGGAAATAATTGGATAGTTTCAGGAGTATCATATCATTTACCAGCCATTTGGCAATACATTGCTTGCGGTGGTATATTTTTAGCGGTAGCAGCCAAATCGGCACAATTTCCACTACATACATGGCTGCCCGATGCCATGGAAGGCCCTACCTCCGTATCGGCATTGATTCATGCAGCTACCATGGTTGCTGCAGGGGTGTTTTTGCTTGGCAGGGTGTATCCAATGTTTAATGATACTGAGTTAACCATACTCGCGATTATCGGCTGCGTCACCGCATTTATGGCGGCTACCATCGCGTTAGCGCAAAACGACTTAAAACGCATATTGGCTTATTCAACCATTTCCCAGCTAGGCTTTATGATCATGGCAATGGGGATTGGCGCATATGCTTCTTCATTGTTCCATTTGGTAACGCATGCCTTTTTTAAGTGCCTGCTGTTTTTAGCTGCCGGCATTGTGATCCACCAAATGGCACATATCAGGGATGATAATTCGTTGGACATCGATCCTCAAAATATCAATAACATGGGCGGCTTGCGTAAAAAATTACCGCTTACGTTTATTACCGCTGTTATTGCCGGACTGGCATTGATAGGCCTGCCCTTAACATCCGGCTATTTATCAAAAGACGGCATTTTAATCCAGACTTTTGAATGGACAGACGGCAGAAACGGACTATTTAAAATAATACCCATATTGGCATTGTTAACCACATGGTTAACGGCTTTTTATGTTGCCCGTTTAATTTTCAAAGTATTTTTTGGAGAATTAAAGGCATTAGAGGTAAACCCCGATATTAAATTGCACATAAGCGACGGTGGATGGCAATATAAATTACCCTTAATTTTTTTAGCCGTTTGCTGTTTGTTTCCCGTATTTTCCGGCAATCCGTTGTCGTATCAACATGCCTGGCTTTTTACAGGATTCGCAAAAAATGGCGGTTTAGAACGTGAAAGTTTATACCATACCCTGGTACCTGCGGGTGTATTTATTTTGAGTGCGCTGGTAATATATGGCGCTTACACAATATATGTACAGCGCAGAAAGAATCCTTTCCCACAAAACGGGTTTTTATTCGGGTTATCATGTAATGAATGGTATATTGATAAAATTTATAGCAAAATCGTTATAAAACCGGTGCTGGCATTAAGCGGTGCCGTATTTTGGTTCGACAGAACTGTTATAGATGGTATCATTCACTTTTTGGCCAAAGCGGCTGTTATACTGGCGAAGATCGCTGATTGGACAGACCGTTATGTAATTGACGGCTTTTTAAATTTACTTACGGAAACCGTTAACCTTATTGGCAATTTTGCGCGTAAGTTCCAGGCAGGAAAGGTTCAATATTATTTATTTAGTATGCTGGTGATTATCCTGGCTTTGTTTATTTTGAAAATTATAGTTTAGATATGAGATGTAAGATTTTAGATGTGAGATGTAAGAAAAGCTTAAAACCCAGTACAAATTGTTCAACGTTAACGGTTGATAGTTTACATCTCATTTACTTTCTGACTTTTAATTCTTGGTTATTAAGTCTTAAATCTCAAGTCTCATATCTCAAGTCTCATATCTCATATCGCAACGGATGAACATATTAACCCTACTCATATTTACACCTATCCTGTTTGGATTCATTATCGCGGCGCTGCCTTCAGCCTGGCGGGGAAGCTTTAAATATATCACCCTGGCGGCAACACTGATACAATTGGGGATGTGTATATGGATTTATTGTAATTTTAAAACAGGTGCCGCTTTTGCCGGTGTTAATCACGAGAGCCAGTTTCAGTTTATGCAGAAATTACCCTGGATAAACCTTGACATAGGAACGATGGGTAAAATGCAGATTGATTATTTTGTCGGGATCGATGGAATTTCAATAACACTGCTGATAATGACTTCCTTTGTATTAGTCATTGCGGCTTTGGCCTCCTGGGAGATCACCAGTAATTTAAAAGGTTTTTTTGTGTTATTTTTAATACTGGATATGGCTGTTATCGGTGTATTCTGTTCCCTTGACTTCTTTCTTTTCTATATTTTTTATGAATTAATGCTGCTGCCATTATACTTTTTAATAGGTATGTGGGGCGGAGCGAGGAGAGAATATGCTGCTATAAAGTTTTTCCTTTATACTTTATTCGGATCTGTGTTTATGCTGTTGGTTATGATCGGGCTTTATTTGTCGGTTAAAGACCCTGTGACAGGTAACCACACTTTTAACATAGTTCAGATGATGAATCCGGCAAATTATGAACAGGGATCTTTATTTTCGGTATTAAGCCATCAAACAATTTTTGGGTTTCCGGCCCGTGCAGTTGGTTTTATTGTTCTATTTATTGCTTTTGCCATAAAGGTTCCGGTTGTTCCCTTGCATACCTGGCTGCCTGATGCCCATGTTGAAGCGCCAACACCGGTTTCCATCGTACTTGCGGGAATACTGCTTAAAGTAGGTGGATATGGCATTATTAGAATCTGCGTTAGTATTTTCCCTGATATTGCCTCGGCTGATGCTTATTGGCTTGGCCTGTTGGGTGTCATATCTATTATATATGGCGCGCTTAACGCACTGGCACAGCACGACCTAAAAAGAATGATCGCCTATTCATCAGTGTCACATATGGGATTTGTATTATTAGGAATAGCATCACTCACAACCGAGGGCTTAAGCGGTGCGGTAATGCAAATGGTTAGTCATGGGTTTTTATCAACCATGCTCTTCTTTTTAGCCGGAGTGATATATAATCGTGTGCACGATAGGGGTATCAACCATTTCAGGGGTTTGGCAACGCTGATGCCTAAATACACCATTTTTGTAATGGTCGCTTTTTTTGCCTCATTGGGTTTGCCCGGCTTTTCGGCATTTATCGGCGAAGCTTTTTCCCTGATAGGAGCTTTTAAATCCCCAACAATTAATAGCTTATTGCCATATTGGATGGCAGTTTGCGGATCGGTTGGTATTTTATTAGGTGCAGCATACTTTTTATGGACCCTGCAACGGATGTTTTTTGGTCCGATAAATTTAAAAGGGGGTACTATATGGCAAACTGCATTAGTGGATCTGAACCTTCGCGAAAAAATTACATTAGTGCCGCTGGCGGTTATAGTATTGATTTTGGGATTAATGCCATTGCTGGTATTTGATAAGATAAATGATTCCGTAACGGCATTTGTCCAGTTTTTACAGCTTAAATAAATATAAAGGAATGCACGATCTGTTGCCATTTTTATCCGATGCCTTAACCAACGTTTTGGGTAGCATTCCTTTTTTTATGCCCGAAATTTGTTTGGCTATTTTGTTTATACTGGTATTGGTAACAGATCTCATATTCGGCAAAAGCTCTGAATTTGTTTGCAGGATCATTGCATGTGCTGGTATTTTGCTGGTGATTAACCAGGATTACCAGCAAACGCAGCTTTTGCTAATTGGCGGTTTAGGAAACGGGCATTTTTTCTTTGCACAAATGCTGTTGCTCAACCACACAGCTATCAGTTTTAAGCTGGTTATTGATGTTTTATCTTTTATTTTGCTCCTGTACTTTGAGTGGGATGACAAATTAAAATCTCATTCCAAAGGCTTGTCTGATCTGTATACAATTGTTATTGGGTCGGTTTTTGGTTTACATTTAATGGTGATGGCAGTAAATCTTTTATCGATGTACCTGGCCATAGAAATGGTTTCCATAGCATCCTACCTGATGGTAACGTACCGTTCTGAGAATTCATTTAGTACCGAGGCCGGGTTAAAATATGTGCTCTTCGGTGCTGCTTCGTCAGCAATGATGCTTTACGGAATTTCGTTATTGTATGCTTTCACCGGGTCGCTTGATTTATATACAGGTAACCTTATTGTGGGCCTATTGCTAGTTAACCCGGTAGCAGTATCTTTTGCATTGATCCTGGTATTGATCGGCATCGGCTTTAAACTATCATTTGTCCCCATTCATTTTTGGGTACCTGATGTTTACGAGGGAGCATCAACACCGGTAACAGCGTGGCTCTCAACAGTGCCCAAAATAGCCGCGTTTGCGCTCCTTGTCAATTTTTTAACTCCTTTTATTTATAATTCAAACTGGACTGCTTTTAACTTCCGGCTGATATTCTCCATAGTGGGCATAATTACCATGGTAGCCGGTAATTTTGCTGCGGTATTGCAAAGCAATGTTAAAAGAATGCTGGCGTATTCCAGTATTGGGCATACCGGCTTTGCTTTAATGGCGGTTGCAGCTTTTACACCGACTGGCATTTCAGCTTTAACATACTACCTGGCTGCATACGGTATTGCTAATATAGGCGCCTTGACGCTGGCATCTTATTTCGCTAATGTAGCCGGAGCGGAGGATATGGATGGCTATAGGGGGCTTGGCCATAAATATCCTGTGGCATCCGTTTGTTTTGTTATAATACTCGTTTCATTAACGGGTTTACCGGTAACAGCGGGTTTTACTGGTAAAGTGTTCGTGTTTTCCGCGGCATACAACTTTTATCAGCAGGACCATAATGTCTGGTCGTTACTTATGATGATAACCGGGGCTTTGACCACTGTTGTATCCTTGTTTTACTATATTAAGATACCTCTGAATTTGTTTCTGAAAAGAACCGAAATCATAATAAATACGATTAATAGCTCCTATAAAATTGTTATTTTAGCAATAATAATATCGTTTTTGGTTATTTTTATTGGTATTTGGCCTGATTTGGTGATTAAGTATCTGTAAAGTCGTATTTTTCACTTATTCTCATCAAAAAGCGCTCTTTTTATTCTTCTTTTTCAAAAATATCATCTAACTTCAGCAAGTTTTTACCACTGGGGAAAGTATATATATTTTGCCTTTGTTTTAGTTTAAAATCATTTCCACTCTAAACCTATATTATGAATAAGCCTGGCTAATAAAATAGCCGGGCTTTCCTTTTATTCAGAATGCTGCTTATAAAGTCAACATAGTAAAAGTTGTAAGATGTCCGAAAATCGATAACATCGTTCATTTAGATTTACGAAGTTTCAAAAACTTCGTAAATCTTGAAGATTAACAAACGTTTACTTCCTTAAACCTTTTATATAAGCAATAGTTACAGGTATTTGCGCAGCATGGTTCGGGCTTTCATCCTCGATAAAATAATGCTGAATGCCAATCTCTCTGGCCATCATTAACACTTCAGGAACATTTATTTGACCTGTGCCAAGGGCCACATCGTTTTTTGTGTCAGTTCCGCCGGTAAGGTCGTTTTCCACACCCTTTCTGATATCTTTCAGGTGCATCAGCTTCCAGCGATCTCTATATTTGTCAAGCAGTGCTGCAGGATCGGCGCCACCGTGGAAGGCCCAAAGCATATCCATCTCGAATGAAACATATTTTGGCTCGGTGTTCTGTACAATGTAATCAAATAAGGTACCGTCCAGGTAAGGGCCAAATTCATATCCATGATTGTGATAGCACAGGGTGATGCCCTTATCTTTCAGTATTTTACCTTCGCGGTTAAAGTCGTCCACGGCTTTTTTTGCATCATCAATAGTAAACGTTTTGCCATGCGGTATCCAGGCAACCATCACGTACTTAGCGCCAAGCGTTTTTGCAAGTTTTATTACATCCTCAGGGCTTTTAGCGATCAGGTTGTAATCCACACCGGTAGAAGGCATGGTGATATGACGCTCATCAAGCAGTTTTTTAAATTCTTCGGGACTGATGTTTTTTGGATTAGGGCCTTCCATTTCGGTAATTCCTAACGCTTTAATACTATCTAAAACCTTGGCTACTCCGTTAGGAAAACTATTACGGTAAGTAAAAGACTGTACGCCTATGGCATTTGTAAATATGGGTTTGCCATGTTGTGCAAAACCATGGCTTTGCCAAAAAATAAAAAATAAGCAGAAGATAAATAGTTTTTTCATTATTACGGTTTTAGTTATTGGTTAGATTTGTTTTAAAGGAATGGTAAATTTAATGATTCGATAACTCAAAAAATCAATAGTCCTGTAATTTATCTGTCTCAATCGAATCATTTTATATAGTTACAATCTCGTAATTTGGTTGATAACTAAGTAGTAATCAGGGTGAAGTATCTTATCAGAAACTTCTCAATCCAATCAACTTAATCAATCCAATCAAACGCAATTAATCAATGCATATTAATGCAATTTAATGACATTGTTAATTACATGGTTTGACATTTATTTATACCTTTGCGAACTCATTACCAATCATGAGTGATCAGATTAAACATGAATGCGGTGTGGCATTTATCCGACTTTTAAAGCCACTTTCTTATTATCAGCAAAAGTACGGCACTGCGCTGTACGGTCTTAACAAGCTTTACCTTTTAATGGAAAAACAACACAACCGGGGCCAGGATGGTGCGGGCGTTGCTACCATTAAACTGGATATTGAACCAGGAAAAAGGTACATAAGCAGGCACCGTTCGATGGCGTCAAATGCGGTTGCGGACATATTTGAATATATCCAGAAAAAGTTTGCTGATATTCAAAAGGACATGCCCGAAAAAATGAACGACGCCGAATGGCTAAAGGAGAATGTGAGTTTCGCCGGCGAAGTCTTATTGGGCCACCTGCGTTATGGTACTCATGGTAAAAACAGCATTGAAAATTGCCATCCTTTTTTGCGTCAAAACAACTGGATGACCCGTAACCTGGTTATTGCCGGTAACTTTAACATGACTAATGTTGATGAATTGTTGCAGCAGCTTTATGACCTTGGACAGCATCCGAAAGAAAAAGCAGATACCGTAACAGTGCTCGAAAAAATAGGTCATTTTATTGATACCGAAAACCAGGGCTTGTTTGATCAATATAAAAGAGAGGGCTTGGATGACAACATTGAGATCAGCAAGTTAATTGCTGCCGATATGGATGTTGCAAAAATTCTGCGCAAGTCTGCAAAAAACTGGGACGGCGGGTATACCATTGCGGGTATACTTGGCCATGGAGATGCTTTTGTAATGCGCGATCCTGTGGGCATACGCCCTGCATTTTATTATTATAATGATGAAATAGTGGTTGCCGCATCAGAGCGTCCGGCTATACAAACTGCCTTTAATATCCCCATGGAAGATATTAAGGAGATAAGGCCGGGTCATGCCCTGATTGTAAAGAAGAATGGCCGTATAAGTGAAGATATGGTTAGCGAACCGCAGGAAAAGAAGGCTTGTTCGTTCGAGCGGATCTATTTTTCGCGTGGAAGTGATGCCTCAATTTATCGCGAACGCAAACAATTAGGCCGCCTGCTTTGCGCCCAGATACTGGAAACGGTTAATAATGATGTAAAGAACACAGTATTCTCTTATATTCCTAATACAGCGGAAGTTGCTTTTTATGGCATGGTTGAGGGAGTGCATAAGTATATAAAAAAATATCAGCGCGACAGGCTGCTGAACCGGGAAGACAAGATTAGTGAAGAAGAGCTGACCGAAGTACTTAGCATGGCTCCACGCGTTGAAAAAATTGCCATAAAAGATGTTAAGCTGCGAACCTTTATAACACAGGATGCAGACAGGAGCGAAATGGTGGCGCATGTTTATGATACCACTTATGGGTTGATAAAAAAAGGCACTGATACTTTAGTGGTTTTGGATGACTCCATTGTACGCGGAACCACGCTTAAGCAAAGTATCCTTAAAATACTTGATCGCCTTGGCCCTAAAAAAGTTGTGGTGGTTTCATCTGCACCACAGATCCGCTATCCGGATTGCTATGGTATTGATATGTCACGTATGGGTGAATTTGTTGCTTTTGAAGCTGCTATCAGCTTGCTGAAAGAAAAGAACATGGATGAT
>JAQNCM010000562.1 GCA_029237615.1 Mucilaginibacter sp. | reverse complement strand
ATCTGCGGTCCGAACTGCAGCGCCATCACGAAGCCGACCGCGGCCGCGTCGTGATGGGTGAGCTGGGTCAGTACCACCCAGTCCTGTGCCGTGCGCTGCATCCAGGTACCGACATTCGAGACGACGGCGCCGGCGGCCCATACGCGATAGTTGTACCCGCTGAGCGAGCGGAACATGGCATTCACTGGTCGGCGATCTCCCGGAGAATCGGGGCCACCTCATCGAGCAATCTGCGTTGCTCCGGCGTGAGCGCCGCGAGCCGCTTGGTGAACCAGGCATCCCGCCGGCGCCGCGTCTCCCTGATGAAGTCGCGGCCGGCAGCCGAAAGGTCGAGTTTCACCTTGCGGGCGTCGTCGTCCGCGGTGGCGCGCGTGACGAGCCCGGCCTTGACCAGGGCGTTGATGGTGCGATTCATGCTCGGCGGGGTCACGTGTTCGTGCTCGCTGAGGGAGCCGAGGGTCTGTGGTCCGCTCTTCGAAAGCACGAAGAGCACGGAACGCTGACCCTCTGTGACCTCTTCGTCCGCCTGCATCGAGCGGATGCGGCGCGCGACCCGCTGGATGGCGAGACGGAGTTCCTGGTCGTCGTGGGGCATAGTTGCTTAGCATAGCAAATTAGCATGGCTAACTAAATGGGGAGCGACAACTGTCCGCAGCCCGCGACCGGCGGCGGCAATACACTGACAGCAGAGAATCCGAACGGCGAGGAGGCCCGGTGGTCCAGTTCACGGCCGCACGCCAGGAGCGCACCTTCGTCGATGCCGAGGGCGTCACGATCCACTTCTACCTGTGGGAGGTCGGCAAGCCGGTCGGCGTCGTGCAACTCGCACACGGGCTCGGCGAGTACGCCGAACGCTACGAAGAGCTTGCGCAGCGACTCGTCGGTGCCGGATTCAGTGTGTACGCGGACGACCACCGGGGACACGGTCGCACGGGACTCGAACAGTGGGGCGGCGACCACTCGCAGCTCGGCAAGCTCGGGCCGGGCGGCATCCGATCCACCATCGAGTCGGTGCGGCAGCTCACGTCGATCATCCGCGCGGAGAATGGCGGGCTACCGCTTGCGTTGATCGGCCACAGCTGGGGCTCGCTGATCGCCCAGGCGATCGTGAACCGCCATTCCGAGGACTACGACGCGCTCGTGCTCACCGGCACCGCTTATCGCACTCTTCTGCACATGAACGGGGGCGATCTCGCGAAGAAGCACAGCCACCTCGGCACGACAGGCTATGAATGGCTCAGTCGCGACGAGGGCGTCGGGCGCGCCTTTCGCGACGACCCGCTCACGTTCAAGGCGAACGCCCTCAAGCTGTACGGGCTGATGGAGAGTCTGCGTCTGCTCGGGCGTCCGTCGAAGACGATCGTCAACGACATCCCGGTGCTCATCCAGATCGGGAGCGAAGACACCCTCGGGGGCGTCCGGAGCGTCGAACTCCTGGCGAAGAGCTACCTGGAGCGATCGCGCCTGACCGATGTCGAACTCATCGTGTACACGCAAGCCCGCCACGAGGTATTCAATGAGATCAATCGCGAAGACGTGTTCGCCGATACGATCTCGTGGCTGACATCGCGACTGGCCGCCTGACCTCTATGCCGTCCATCTATACCCGCATCATCAACGGGGAGTCACCCGCGCGCTTTGTGTGGGTGGATGATCGCTGCGTCGCCTTCCTCACGATCGAACCACGCGGCCCGGCCCACACGCTCATAGTTCCCCGCGAAGAGGTCGATCGCTGGCTCGATGTCGACGCGGACACGATGGAGCACCTCATGCGGGTCGCGCGGCTCATCGGTCTCGCTCAGCGCGAGGAGTGGGAATCCGACAGGGTCGGCATGATGATCGAGGGCTACATGGTGCCGCATCTGCACATCCACCTCTGGCCGTCGTGGTCGCCGTTCGAGTTTCATCCGGGCGGGATCGATCGCAACGCCAATCCGCGCCATCTCGACGAGAACGCCGCGCGCCTGCGGGCGCGGCTGCGGCTGCACGGGCACGGCGAGCGCATACCGGGCGAGAACTAGGCTTAAGGCTCAGACCGGAGAGGCACCACCATGCATGGCGAATACAAGGTCCCTGGCGGCAAGCTCGTGGTTGTCGACCTCGACGTGATTGACGGGCGAATAGCCAACTTCCGGTTGGCCGGCGACTTCTTCCTCGAGCCAGACAGCGCGCTCGAGCTCATCAACGGCGCGGTCAACGGCCTCGCCGAGGACAGTGACGCGTCGACCATCTCCTTCGCCATCCAGAGCGCGCTCCCGGATGACGCGCTCCTGCTCGGCTTCTCGCCCGATGCCGTCGCCGTCGCGGTCCGTCGTTCGCTCGCCCGTGCGACGAGCTGGACCGACTACGACTGGCAACTCATCCACGGCACCGCCTATCCACCGGTACTGCAGATGGCGCTCGACCAGGTGCTCGCCGAAGAGGTCGGGGCGGGGCGCCGAAAGCCGACACTGCGAATCTGGGAGTGGAACGAGCCGGGAGTAGTCATCGGAAGCTTCCAGTCGGTCAAGAATGAGGTCGATCTGGAGAACGCCGCGAAATACGGATTCCAGGTGGTAAGGCGCGTGAGCGGTGGCGGGGCCATGTTCATGGAGGCCGGCTCGGTCATCACCTATTCGATCTACGCTC